>JAIXQV010000264.1 GCA_027485535.1 Oxalobacteraceae bacterium
ATTGAAGTGACTTATTTGCTGGGCCTGCTGGCAAACCAAACCGGCAGACCGGAAGAAGCAGTTGAGCGGATTAATCAGTATCTGCAAGTGCGGCCGGATGATGCGCAGGCCGTATCTATCCTGGGCCTGTGCTACTTCGATCTAAAAGATTACGCCAACTGTGTGGCACTGCTTGAGCGGGCTCTGGAGATGAACCCGGGCGTTGTTCACACCATGCAAAATCTGGCAAAAGCGCAATTCCAACTAGAGGATTACGCAGCAGCGCGCCGAACCCATGAAAGCGTGCTCGCGCTGTTGGGTCAAGATGTCGACGCCATGATTGGCATTGGCCTATGCAATCGCGAGCTTGGTGATTATGAAGCGGCACTGGGCATGCTGGAGCATGCCATCGTTGCGGAGCCCCGCCGTGCCGAGTCGCATTTCTTTTACGGCAATGTACTTCGCGACGTCAAAGACTTCCAAAGTGCGATTGATGCTTATGGCACCGCCATCACGCTGAACCCGAATTATCTAGAGGCCTACGCGAACTGCGCGAGTACCTTAAAAGACCTGGGTATGCCCAGTGAGGCCATGGCTTTCTATGACAGCGCCCTCATGATCGACCCGATGCATGCCGATGCAAACTACAACCGCGCACTACTCCTGTTGAGTGAGCTGAAGCTAGAGCAAGGCTGGCGCGCCTACGAACGCCGTCTCGATAGTGAAACCAGCGTACGTAAGTTTATGGGTGGCCAACGTATCCGTGTTGCCCCGAATTGGAACGGCCAAAGCCAGCCCAACGCCCTACTCGTCATTGGTGAGCAAGGCCTTGGTGATCAGATTTTCTTCGCAGGCATGCTGGGCGACCTGGCTGCACACGTGCCGAATGCCACCGTGTGCATCGAGCCGCGATTGATTCCACTATTTTCACGCTCATTCCCGACCCTAAAATTCATCGCGCCATCAGAGATTCATGATCAAAAGTTTGATGCGCAGATTCAATTAGGTAGCCTGGGAAGACTTTATCGTGCCAACAAATCTGCACTGAGTAAGATTAGCTCGCCTTATCTGCAGGCTGACCAAACATTAAGTCAACAGTTAAATCGCCAACTCAAGCGCGAGGACCGACTGCTATGCGGGATTTCATGGAGCAGTAAGAACGCAGACCATGGCGAAGGAAAGAGTCTTTCACTCGAGGCATTATTGCCATGCCTATCCTTGCCGGGTATTGATTACGTTGACTTACAGTACGGTGACACGCAGGAAGAGCGCGCTGCATTGCAGGCCAAGCACGGGATCGAACTACACAAGCAAGCCGATATTGATAATTACGACGATGTCGACCAACTGGCCAGTATGATCAGCGCCTGCGATATCGTGGTTACCGTCTCCAACACGACTGCACACCTAGCCGCAGCGCTTGGTAAACCGGTGATTGTGATGTTGCCGAATAATGATGCCTTGTTTTGGTACTGGCATCGTGATTCACACACGACGCCTTGGTATCCGACCGTGCGCCTGTTCCGTCGTTCAGACACTGGCCGCTGGGAAGATGTCATCGACGCGGTTGCACTGACGCTCGCGGGCATTCAGTAACATGCATGCGGTAGTTAACGGCGGCAAAGCCGCACGCGCTTCCGCATTGGTGCAACAAGGCCTGCAACTGATTTTGCAGGGTCGATATGAGGAAGCACTGCAGGCCGAGGAGAAAGCGCTCGGCCTTGCACCGCGCGACCCCAATGCCCATTCTTATCGCGGCAGCGCCCTACTTCAACTCGGCAGAGCCCAAGAAGCGTTAGCCAGCTACGACCAAGTACTCAAACTCGCACCGAATGCCGCAGTTGCTCACTACAACCGCGCCAATGCGCTGCAACGACTTAAGCGATATGAAGAAGCGCTCGTAAGCCTCAAACATACTCTCAAGCTGCAGCCAAACTATACCGACGCGTTATCACTCAGCGGAAATGTCCTGAAGGCCCTTGGCGATACCAAAGCCGCTGTACGGTACTACGATGCCGCACTGCGTATCAATCCAAACGCTGCTGATGCGCACTACAACAAAGGCCTTGCGCTGCTCACAGCCAGCGAATTCGAATCTGCATGGGCTCACTACGAGTGGCGCCTACATTGGGATGCGGCTGTTCGCATAGGGCAATCGCGATCCATCGATCGTGTTGCGTCGGATTGGGACGGTCGCCCAAAAGATAAGCCCATTCTCGTGATTCCCGAGCAGGGTCTGGGAGACCAGATCTTCTATGCCGGCATGCTGAATGATCTGCAAGAGATCGCCCCGGGGTCAACCGTCTGCCTAGAGCCAAGACTTGTGCCCTTGTTTGCGCGATCTTTTGAGCGGCTAAATTTCTCATCACCCTACGACATCGATGTTGACCGATGCATTACAGAGGGTGTGTTCAGCGCACAAACACATATCGCAAGCTTGGGCAAGTTTTTCCGAAGTGATGCTGCCGGGCTACAAAAGGTAAAAACACCCTACCTGAGAGCCGATCAAGCACTTGCTAATCATTTACGTCAACGAATCGAACAAAAAGATCGCATCATCTGTGGCATTGCTTGGCGCAGTAAAAACGCGGAATTTGGAACTGACAAAAGCATTACCTTGGAGAGGCTAACGCCGCTGCTGGAAGCGCCGGGGGTCGACTTTATCGATCTTCAGTATGGCGATACTACAGTCGAGCGCCGCGCATTTGAGCAAACAAATGGTATCTGTGTACGGCACC
>JAIXQV010000217.1 GCA_027485535.1 Oxalobacteraceae bacterium
AGCGGCGGCAATGAACATTCAGGTTTATACTTCGAACTCAGGCATCAAGGGCGGGCAATCGATCCGCTCGCCTGGCTCAACAGGTGAGACATGGGCAGCAAATTGAAAAATCTTGGCTTAGTAGGACTCGGACTGATCGCCGGTATCGCCGGTTCGATGCAGTTCGACGCAATGGCCCAACGTAACGCTAACTCACCGCTACCCATCGAAGAGCTGCGCACGCTCGCCGACGTATTCGGATTGATCAAGACCGACTATGTCGAGCCGGTCGAAGACAAAAAGTTACTGACCGAGGCAATCTCCGGCATGGTGTCGTCGCTTGACCCACACTCTGCCTTCCTCGACAAAAAAGCGTTCAAGGAACTGCGCGAGGGCACACAGGGCAAGTTCGTTGGCCTCGGCATTGAGGTCGGTATGGAAGATGGCTATGTGAAAGTCATCTCACCGATTGAAGACTCGCCTGCATTTAAAGCCGGGCTGAAGTCGGGTGATTTGATTACGCGGCTGGACAGCACACCGGTGAAAGGCATGACGCTGGATGAAGCCGTCAAGCGCATGCGCGGTGAGCCAAACACCAAAATTACGCTGACCGTAGCGCGCAAAGAAGAAGACAAACCGCTGCTTATCACCATCGTGCGGCAAGAAATCAAGGTGCAGAGCGTCAAGGGCAAGATGATCGAGCCCGGTTTTGGCTGGATACGCGTGTCGCAATTCCAAGAGCCAACCGTTGAAGACCTCGCCAAAAAAATCAATCAGCTGTACCAGCAAGACCCCGGCATGAAGGGGCTGGTGCTTGATCTGCGTAACGACCCGGGCGGTGTGCTGCCGGGGGCGATTGGTGTATCTGCAGCTTTCCTGCCAAAAGATGTGCCGGTTGTCTCGACCAACGGTCAACTGCCCGACTCCAAGGCCACCTACTACGCGCGCCGCGAGTTCTATGGCACGCGTGCGGGTACCGACCCACTCGCTCGACTGCCTGAAGGCATCAAAAAAGTGAAAATGGTGGTGCTGGTCAATTCCGGCTCCGCCTCCGCCTCGGAGATCGTGGCTGGCGCGCTGCAAGACTATAAGCGTGCCGTCATCATGGGCACGCAGACCTTTGGCAAAGGCTCGGTGCAGACCATCCGTCAGCTATCGGCCGATACCGCTGTCAAGCTGACCACCGCCCGCTACTACACACCGAATGGCCGCGCGATTCAGGCCAAGGGTATCGTGCCGGATTTGTTGGTGGATGAATACGCTGATGGCGATGGCATGAACGGCTTGCGTCTGCGTGAGGCCGACCTGCAAAAGCATTTGTCTAATGACAAAGATAAAGACGCTGAAAAAGGTGCGGCGATCGTCGATGAACTGGAAGAAGCGAAGCGCTTGTCAGCACTCGAGAAGAAGCGCAAACCCATGGAATTCGGTGGCAAGGATGACTTCCAGCTAGCGCAAGCACTCAACCATTTGAAGGGCATGCCCGTTCAAACATCGAAGGCGCCTAAAGTCGAAACCAAGAAAGAGTAAAGCTTCATCAATCGAGCGGTCGCCGTGAGTTTCAAAACCGCCCGGCTCTCCGACAACGGCCGCACGCTCTGCGGCCGTTTTTCATTCAAGACTTAGTGATGGATGATCAACAGCTACTGCGCTACTCGCGTCACATACTGCTCGACGAGATCGGCATCGAGGGCCAGGAGAAGCTGCTGGCTGCGCATGCCTTGGTCATCGGCGCGGGTGGCTTGGGCTCCCCGGTTGCGCTTTACCTCGCTTCTGCTGGCATTGGCAAAATCACACTAGTCGATGATGACACAGTCGATCTGACCAATTTGCAGCGCCAAGTTCTTCACACCACGGCACGGGTTGGTCAGCCCAAAGCTGCTTCCGGCAAGCAGACGCTCGCCGAGATCAATCCTGAGATCAAGGTGCTTGCACTGCAAGAGCGTGCGGATGATGATCGATTAAAAGCGCTCGTGGAGGAGGCCAGCGTGGTGCTGGATTGCACCGACAACTTCCGAACGCGGCACGCGATCAATCGGGCCTGTGTGAATGCCCGCGTGCCGCTGGTGTCTGGTGCAGCAATACGCATGGACGGACAGGTTGCTGTGTTCGACCCACGCGGTGGCGATAGCGCCTGTTACGCCTGCCTGTTCCCGCCTGATCAAGTGTTTGAAGAGGTGCAATGCGCCACCATGGGCGTATTCGCGCCGCTGGTCGGCATTATCGGGACAGTGCAAGCCGCCGAGGCCTTGAAGCTGGTGATGGGCATCGGCGAATCGCTCGCCAACCGCTTGCTGATGCTAGACGCGCGTTCGATGGAATGGACCAGCATACGAACCGCCAAGAGCCACGACTGCGCAGTGTGCGCGGGCACGGCGCGCGCGATCGACTGAAACACGACTGCATCAATTGAGTCATCCCGGCGAAGGCCGGGATCCAGGCTTAGCCAACCAACAAACCCAGCTGCAGCACTGCGCCGTCCGTTGGCTTCAGCTGAAAACCGCTCTTGGCGAAACGGTGCCAGCGCCCGATGACGAAAGCCATCAGCAACGCGGCGCGCGCGGCTGCTTCTGCTTCCGCCGGGCCGCCTTGGGTGGCGGCCAGCTTCCATGACTGCCGTAAGGCCAGCTCGACACGGTCAACAAATTGGTTCATGCGCCGCTGCAAGCGCTCGTCTTCGTTCACGAGCGCATCACCAATCATCACCTTGGTCATGCCGGGGTTTTGCTCGGAAAAATCGAGCAGCATACGCGCTACCGCGAGCGCCTGACGGCGACCGTTTTCTTCGCTTTGGGTGATCTTGTTGACTAGCGTGAAAATTGTGGTCTCGATAAATTCGATCAGTCCCTCATACATCTGCGCCTTGCTGGCGAAGTGGCGGTAGAGCGCGGCTTCAGACACATCTAGCTTGGCCGCGAGCGCGGCCGTCGTGACCTTCTCCGCGATGGGGCTTTCCAGCATGCCAGCGAGCGCCTGCAGGATCTGTAGTTTCCGCTCACCTGTCTTGGAGTTCGGCATGGTCTTGTCAGTCCGGCAAAAGTGGGAAAGCCCGTTTCGGCAGCAGCCCTAACGCCGCAAGCGCGAGAGACGACCGGGCAGCTTGTGAAGTGATTTTACTTGTACATCGGCGCATCCCGGACGAAAAAAAACACGGGGTGAAAAACCACTGAACCAGACTGTCCGCATGTGCAGGGATTTCGCCGACTTCAAGTTCTCGATCGAGTCTTCAACCAGCACGCAGCGCGACGCCGCTAGACCGCGTTGCCGCAGTAAACGCCGAAGCAATAGTTTCGACGGCTTGGGCCGCCATTGCCTGTGCACCTGCATGGATTCAATCGGCACATGTTCGGCAAAGTGGCGGTGCAGACCAAGGTGTCGCACGACTGAGCGGGCGTAAGCGCGCGGTGCATTGGTCAGCAAGATCTTGCGGCCCGGCAGGCGTTTTAACAGCCTGGCGATACCGCGCTCGGCGCGAATCATTTGCGCGAGATTGTCGAACTGATGCGCTTCATGCAAAAAATCTTCTGCACGCACACCATGATGCCGCACCATCCCCAGCAAGGTGGCACCGTAGCGCTGCCAGTAGCGGACGCGCACCTCATTCACTGCCTCCGGATGCGCGGGCAGATCTTGCTCTGCCAGCACGCGCGAAATCAGCGCGTTCATGTTGTTGTTAATGGCAGGGAAGATCGCGTGCGACGCGTTGTGGAGTGTGTTGTCGAGGTCAAACAGCCAGACGAGCTTACGAGTCACGTACAACCTCAGTACAAAGTGAGTCTGTGCGCCGTCGAGCCAGCGTTACGAGCGGCTCGATGCCGCGCCGAGAAGGGAAGCGGGTGACTTCGCGTTGCGTGCACAGCGCCCCGCAAAGAAAGCCGTGCGGACTTTGCGGCAAGCATCACAGACGCAAATGCGAGTCGCGCAATCGCTCGACAGTCAGCAATCAGTGGGAGCGGATCATGGTTCCGAACGCCTGCTCGGTGAGCACTTCCAGCAGCAGTGAATGCTCGATACGGCCGTCGATGATATGGACCGTATTGACACCGGATTTTGCGGCGTCGAGTGCGGAAGAAATCTTCGGCAACATGCCGCCAGAGATGGTGCCATCTTCGAACATGTCATCAATCTCGCGCGCAGACAGGTTGGTCAGCAATTGTCCGTTTTTATCCAGTACGCCCGGGATATTGGTCATCATGATCAGCTTTTCCGCTCGCAGGATTTCTGCAATCTTGCCAGCGACCAGATCGGCATTGATATTGTAGGCCTGACCATCAACCCCAAAGCCAATCGGCGAGATGATCGGAATGAAGGCATCGTCCTGCAATGCTTTGACCACGGCAGGGTTGATTGCCTCGATCTCACCGACGAAGCCGATATCAACATATTCACCCGGCTTGTCTTTGTCCGGCATCTGCATCTTGCGGGCGCGAATCAGACCGCCATCTTTACCGGTCAGACCAACCGCTTGGCCGCCGTAATGATTGATCAGCATCACGATATCCTGCTGCACCTCGCCACCCAGCACCCACTCAACCACTTCCATGGTCTCTTCGTCGGTGATACGCATGCCCTGCACGAAGCTGCCCTGCTTGCCGATTTTTTTCAGTGCGCTATCAATTTGTGGCCCGCCACCATGAACCACCACCGGGTTCATGCCGACCAGTTTGAGCAAGATGACGTCGCGCGCAAAGCCATGCTTCAGTCGCTCTTCGGTCATGGCGTTACCGCCGTATTTGACGACGATGGTCTTGCCGTGGAATTTACGGATATAAGGCAGCGCCTCTGCGAGGATCTCGGCCTTGATCTCAGGAGCAATAGCAGAAGTGGGCATTGCGGTAGGGGTGGTCAGCGGACAGGAAAGAGCGCGATTTTACTCCCAACCCGCGATGCCTCGCGCCGGATTTTTAGCGGCCCGCCGCCTAGTGGCAAGCACGCAGGGAAAGACTGCCGAATTTTGTCGCCAGTGATTTCACCTCGTCACGTGACTCGACGCCCTCCATCGAGACGCGGATCGCATAACGCGTGGCATTCAGGGGGTACTCGCCGATACGCGCATCACTCACGCCCGCCGCCCGTAGCTTCTCCAGATGCGCCTCGGCTAGCTCGCTGCGGGTAAACCGCCCTAGGGAAATACCCCAGCGCCTTACCGAGTCATCCCGGATCACGGCGCTATCGGCGAAGCCCAAGCCACGTAACTGCGCCAAGCGACGGTTAGCCGCCTCTTCAGTGGGCAGCGGTGGAATGAATATCTGCTGGGATGAAGCCGCCTGAACCAGACGGCGCTCGGGCGTGGGCTTGGAGGGCAGCTTGGCGAGTTGCTGCTCGAACGATGCCACGGTCTGCGTGTTGAAATCACCGATTTCAATACAAGCTGGCTTTGCCGCAGTGCTCGCTGAACCATGCTCTGACGCAGCCGATTTGCCTGACACGTCGATCAAATTCAAGCGCTCGGCGTTTACTTGTTGTGACATCCGATCCGGCTCACTACCGAACTGCTGCGTGGCCTGCATCAGCAAAAGGACGATGGCGTTTGCCAATAGCAGCAAAAAAAATAGCGGTCTCATCACGACTCCGATAATGCAGCAACATGCAATCCGCGTAGCACTAGCTGCTCGACTTGCTGAACCGGTGCAGGCACATACGGCAGCAGATATTCCGCTGCCCCGCCAGACAGCACACAACTTGCCTCTGGCAGTTGGGCCCGGGCCTGCATGATTGCGCCCAGTTGCGCCTGCACACAACCGCTGACAATCGCGTCAAGTGTATTGTCGGCAAAGCACGAGACAGATACACGCGCATCAACATGCGGTAGCTGCGCCGTACTAAGCGCCAGTGACTGCGCCATGGTACCGAGTCCGGGCAGAATCATGCCGCCGAGGAAGCGGCCGCTAGCATCCAATGCATCAATCGTGGTTGCGGTACCTGCGGTAATCACGAGCAGTGCTTGTTCGGGAAACAAGGCGCGTGCGCCGATTAACGACGCAAAACGATCACAGCCCAGCTGGTTTGGGTCTCGGTAACCATTCATCACACCCGCGCACTGCGCCTGCGAGCGAAACCAGTGCACAGACTCACTGGGCATCCCGCTTGCGCGCAATAAGGCTTCCAGCTTCGATCGGATCGTTGCACCAGCCACATTGGATACCCAAGCGTGGTGCGGCTGGTGCTTGGCCAAGATAGTCGCTAGCGCGTCGAGTTCTGCATGAAACAATGCGCCACTCGCCTGCCATGCCCCCAACTCAGCATCTTCATGAGCCAGCGCCCATTTCACGCGCGTATTTCCTGCGTCGATCAGTAGCAGCATGTCACGCCTTATTTGTTGAAAGCGCGCGCAGAGAAAGATCTCCCGCTGTGACAGCGACCAGCCCTGCGTCTGTCTCGAGTTGCAAGCAGCCCGCAGCATCGATGCCGCGTGCAACACCCTCGTGGAGTAGCTTTCCTTGATCCACGATACAGACAGGCAATCCGGCAAAGGCATGCCAGCGCTGCCAACGATCAATGAATGGTGTGAGGCCTTGGGTATCAAACAGACGAAGCGCGCCGACGAGCGCGTCGGTGAGGGTCGCTAGCAAGGCGTTGCGATCAATATTCTCGCCGAGTGCGGTGACATCGTGTGGCAAACCGGTATCGCGCGCGGCATTGGCATGTACATTCAGCCCGACCCCAACGACTGCCCACACGCTGTCGCTACTGCCGTTTCGCGCAACACCCGTTTCGACCAGCACACCGCCGAGCTTGGCACCCTCCAGCAATAAGTCATTCGGCCACTTCAGCGTCACGGGATGGTTAAGCGTACGCAGCGTATCGGCGAGCGCAACACCAACCGCCAGTGGCAAACCAGCTAACTGCATCAGCCCGCGTGAAAACGGCCAGGCCAATGAAAAACACAAACTGTCACCACGCGCCGCGCGCCACTCGCGACCCGCGCGACCACGGCCTGCGCTCTGCTGCTCAGCGACGCGCAGGACAGGTGCGCTCAGCTGATCGATGCGCTGTCGCAAATCAGCGTTAGTGGAGGCAGTCTCTGCAACGACCTCAATAACCAGACCATCGCGGACCGCACTGCATTGCGCGGCGATTAGTTCGGCGTCTAATGGATCATTCATAGGCGCATTGTATCGGCTACGCCGGCGATGGATGACGCCCGCCGGAAAGTCCAATACACTGCAGCGCATGTCGGCGCCGCTATCGACCCTGCCAGTGAAGTCAACCGAGCATCGCAGCAGCGAGGCCGAGGCATCAATGACTGCGCGCTTTGGGCTGGCCTGCTATCTGGTGCTGGTGATCTATGCCAGTTGTTATCCATGGGCTGGCTGGCGCAGTAATGGTCTCGCGCCATGGATTTATCTGTTCGAGGGATTACCCCATTACTGGACCACATTTGATCTGATCACGAATGTGATCGGCTATGTGCCACTCGGCGCACTGATTGTGTTCGCGTTATATCCGCGTGTATCCGATAGGGCAGCGGTGCTGTGTGCGATCGCAAGCGGCGTTTTACTGGCGGTATTGCTGGAGTGTATACAGAGCTACCTGCCTTCGCGCGTGCCGAGCATACTCGACCTGATCACGAACACCAGCGGTGTACTGATCGGTGCCATCGTAGGCCAAAAACTATCGGTACCTGTGCTCAAGCAAAGCCGTCTGCGCGCACTGAAATCGCATTGGTTCGGCGCACGATCTAGCGCTGGATTAATCGTCGTGGCGCTTTGGCCGCTGGCGCAGATATATCCGCAACCGTATTTATTTGGCCACGGACTCTGGCTACCGACGCTATCGGCCATGCTGTCGGATTGGTTGGATACGCCTGTCGATATCGGCAAACTACTCTGGCGCGATTTCAGTCTGGATATTGAGCACTTTCTGTTGGCAGAAATCGTGGTCACCGCGCTCGGCATGACAGCTGCCGTCCTCACCTTGCTGTGTCAAACACGGCGGCAAGCGCCGCGCGCTGTGCTGGCGATGGTTTTGCTTCTGGCCGCGACACTCACCAAAGCGCTGGCACACGCGGTGTTGTTCTCGCCTTCTGATGCGTTTGCCTGGCTGACCCCCTCTGCCGCCAGCGGATTGCTGGTTGGCGCGGTGATGCTTGCGGGCCTGTCTTTTGCACCGGTGGCGGCGCAACGACGTGCCGCTATTGTCGCCTTGCTGATCTGCCTATTGCTACTGAATACACTGCCGTCGAACCCTTATTTTCTTTCAACGCTGAGCGAATGGGTACAGGGCAAATTCCTGAACTTCAACGGCGCAGCGCAGTTTTTATCTTTATTCTGGCCTGCGTTTGCGCTGTGGCTGCTGCTGCGACCGACACAGCGTCAGGCCTAGAGCGGTATCATGCGGGACCAAACCACCACATTTGCATCTTTGTCATGAGCGATTCTTTTTACCAGCACCATGTGTTCATCTGTACCAACGTACGCGACGATGGTCGGGCATGCTGCGCTGAGCGCGGCGCTCAGCGCGCGCAGGAACACGCCAAGCGCCGCGTCAAGGCACTCAATATGAACGGCCAAGGCAAAGTGCGTATCAACAAATCAGGTTGTCTTGATCGCTGCGAGGAAGGTCCGGTGATGGTGATCTACCCGGAAGCGGTCTGGTACACCTATGTCGACGAACATGATGTCGACGAGATCATCGATTCGCATATCGTTGCGGGTAAGGTGGTCGAGCGTTTGAAAATCTAGCCTTCATTACACCGTGCTGTTTGTAAGATAAACGGTGTGCCAGAACGACAATGAACGCGCAGACACAATCATTCTCTCTCCCGGGTGTCGCCGGCAATATCGAGTGCAAGCTTGATCTACCGGCGCAAGCAGGGCCGCGAGGCGTAGCACTCATCGCACATCCGCATCCTTTGTACGGTGGCAGCATGGACAACAAGGTCGTGCAAACACTGGTGCGCGCTTTTCTTGCGCTTGGCTACGTTTGCGCCCGTATGAATTTCCGTGGCGTGGGTGAGTCCGCAGGCTCGCATGACCACGGACTTGGTGAGACCGATGACCTGGCGCTGCTTCATGCGCATATGGTGAAGATGTATCCGGGGCTACCTGTCGCCATGGGTGGGTTTTCTTTCGGTACTTTCGTATTGTCGCGACTGAATCAGCAGCTGGCGGAACAAGACAAGGGCGCGGAGCGCTTAGTGTTAGTCGGTTGCGCCGCCGGCAAATGGGAACTCGCGCCGGTGCCCTCAGATACCCTACTGATTCATGGCGAGCAGGACGACACCATTCCGCTTGCCGATGTGTTCGATTGGGCACGACCGCAGGACCTACCCGTGGTCGTGATTCCGGGCGCTGATCACTTTTTCCATCGCAAGCTTCACCATATCAAGCAGATCGTGATTACTGCTTGGCGCTCAGCGTAAGTCTGCACAACACCATCGCCATTCAGCACAGAGCGCTATAATCGGCGCAGCATTTTTGCTGCTGAAACCGTCTGCATTCAATGAAAAATTTTCTGGCCGCCTGCGCCGCGCTGTGCCTGTTTGCCAACGCAGCTGCTCAATCGGTCGCACCTCCCACGATCGCTGCCCGCTCATGGCTATTGATGGACGCGACCAGCGGCCAAATCCTTGCCGCGCATGAACCCGATATGCGGATCGAGCCCGCATCACTCACCAAACTGATGACAGCGTATCTGGCTTTTTCAGCAGTCAGAGACAAACGCATCGACTTGCAACAGACGGTGAATGTTTCGGTGAATGCATGGAAGGTGGATGGCGATAGCTCCAAGATGTTCATCGAGCCATCAACGCCAGTGCGGATACAAGATCTACTGTACGGACTGATCGTTCAATCAGGTAATGACGCAGCAATCACGCTGGCTGAGGCAATCGCTGGAAATGAGGCGAGGTTCGTCGAGCAAATGAATCGCACAGCGCTGAGTCTGGGTCTGAAAAACACCCGCTTCGCCAACCCGCATGGCCTGCCGCACGCAGAAAATTACGCGACTGCACGCGACCTGTCGACGCTGGCAAATCGCTTGGTCATCGATTTTCCTGAGCTTTACAAAATCTATTCCACCAAGAGCTTCACCTATAACAAGATCACGCAAGCCAACCGAAATCGACTGCTATGGCTGGATCCAACGGTTGATGGCGTCAAAACCGGCCACACACAGGCGGCGGGTTACTGCCTGATCGCCGCTGCCAAGCGACCGAACGGCGCACACGGTGATCGGCGCATGCTATCGGTGGTACTCGGTACGGTGTCGGATTCGGTGCGGGCACAAGAAAGCCAAAAGCTTCTGAACTGGGGCTTTGAGAATTTCGAAACCCACAAAATGTATAGCAAAGGCCAAGTCGTGCTCACGCCAACCGTATGGAAAGGCACCATCAACGAATTGAAGCTTGGCTTTAATCGCGACGTGTATGTGACGCTGCCACAGGGTAGTCGTCCGAAAATCACTACACAAGTTGAGCGTACTGACCCCTTGGTTGCACCGATCGCCCAGTATGCGACAGTCGGTACGCTGAAGTTGCTGGCGAATGATCAAGTCGTCAACAGCGTGCCGCTGCTGGCGCTTGAGCCAGTGCCTACCGCAGGCATTATCGGCCGCACCACCGACACGCTACGGCTGCTGCTGCCCCATTAATCGCAGGACTGAACGATGCCGCTACCCAGCGAAAGCCTGATTGAATATCCGAGCGATTTCCCAATCAAGATCATGGGCGTCATGCAGGACGACTTTGCGCAAACCATGGTTGAACTGGTTCAGCGCCACGACCCCGACTTCCACGCCGGAAAAATGACGATGCGGCCCTCGTCCAAAGGCAACTATCTAGCGCTGACCGTAACCATACGCGCTACCAGTCGCGAGCAGCTCGATAATCTCTACCGTGCGCTATCGTCACACGCGATGGTCAAGGTGGTGCTGTAAGCCACATGCACGAGTTGATGATTCTGCAGCGAGGCGTCGAGCCTTACGAGCAGAGTTTCGCTGCCATGCGCGCCTTCACCGATACGCGTGACAGCAACACCCAGGACCAGTTGTGGCTGGTCGAGCATCCGCCGGTCTATACCCTTGGGCTGGGCGCAGACCCCGCCCATGTGATCGACGCACACCAAATTCCCATTGTTCAAACTGATCGCGGCGGCGAGGTCACCTACCACGGCCCCGGGCAGGCTATCGCGTACCTGTTGTTCGACCTGCGGCGCGATGGCCGGCGCCTGCTGCCGCGAGAGTTTGTTTACCGCATTGAGCAGGCAGTGATCGAGACGCTCGCCACGTATAATTGCGTCGGTGAGCGCAAGGCGGGCGCACCCGGAATTTACGTCGCAGACGGTGAGTTACGTGGCGCAAAAATCGCCGCGCTGGGCTTGAAGATACGTGCCAATGGCTGCACCTACCACGGCGTCTCTTTGAATGTCGCGATGGACTTGCAACCCTTTGAATGGATCAACCCCTGTGGCTATCCCGGCCTTGCGACGGTCGATCTGCGCAAGCTGGGTGTGCAAGCCTCACTGTCTGACGTGCAAGACCAACTAGCGCGCGCGCTCCAACAACAACTGATGCCTTGAGCCATGTCTGATTCCGGCGATACCCTCGATACCCGCTACGACCCAAACCAAAAGCAGAAGGGTGCCGGTAAAACCGCGCGCATTCCCATCAAGATCGTACCCGCCGAGAAGCTGGCGAAACCCGATTGGATTCGCGTCAAGGCCGCCTCGCCGACCACGCGTTTTTATGAAATCAAGGACATCCTGCGCAAGAACCAGCTCGTCACGGTATGTGAAGAGGCGTCTTGCCCCAACATTGGTGAGTGCTTTGGCAAAGGTACCGCCACCTTCATGATCATGGGTGACAAGTGCACCCGTCGCTGCCCGTTTTGCGATGTTGGTCATGGACGTCCTGATCCGCTTGACGTCAACGAACCAGAAAATCTAGCGCGCACGATTGCGGCGTTAAAGTTGTCCTATGTGGTGATTACCTCAGTTGATCGAGATGATCTGCGCGACGGCGGTGCGGCACATTTTGTCGATTGCATACAGCGGGTTCGCGCACTTTCGCCGTCGACTCGCATTGAGATTCTCACGCCTGATTTCCGCGGACGTATCGACCGCGCGCTCGAGATTTTGCAGGCGGCGCCGCCGGACGTCATGAACCACAACCTTGAAACCGTGCCTCGCCTCTACCGAGAAGCTCGACCGGGCTCGGATTACGCATACTCGCTTGAACTACTGAAGCGCTTCAAAGCCCTGTGTCCGGACGTACCGACCAAGTCCGGCCTGATGGTGGGTCTCGGTGAAACGGATGAAGAAATTCTTCAGGTGATGCGCGACCTGCGCGCGCATGATGTCGACATGCTGACCATCGGACAGTACCTGATGCCTAGCGGTGACCATTTACCGGTACGACGCTATGTGCATCCGGATACCTTCAACATGTTCGAGCAAGAAGCCAAGAAAATGGGCTTTGTGCACGCCGCGGTCGGCGCGATGGTGCGCAGCTCGTATCACGCGGATCAGCAAGCGCATCAAGCGGGTGTCGTTTAATACTTCGTTAGCCTTCGGCAAGGCACCGCCAATAAGGTCAGCGTCATTCGGCCTCGAGTCGCAAACCCGCTGCAAAGGTGACGATGGCTAGGCGGGGGAGCCGCAGACAGTACAAGACGTACGGCAAGGCGCCACCAACAAGGTCAGCATCATTCGGCCTCGGGTCGCAAACCCGCTGCAAAGGTGACGATGGCTAGGCGGGGGAGCCGCAGACAGTACAAGACGTACGGCAAGGCACCACCAACAACGCGAGCGGCACCTTTGCAGCGGGTTTAGACGGAGAGTGCCTTTTCGATCAGCTTATGCAAACCCGCCTCATCAGGAATGCCGACAAAACGTTTCAGGATGGTGCCATCTTTGTCGATCAGAAAAGCGGTGGGTGTGAGCTGCACATCACCGAATGCTTTGGCATTACTGCCGTTGGTATCTAGCGCCACGGTGAACGGAAGCTGCCGGGTCTCGGCATAGTTCTGGACATACTGCGGTGGGTCGTAGCTCATCGCGACGGCGACCATCTCAAAACCACGCTCGCGATATTTGTTGAAGGTGCCGACCATTTGCGGCATCTCGGCGATGCAGCTACCGCAGCTGGTTGCCCAAAAATTCACCAAGACCACCTTGCCGCGTAGCGATGTCGTCGTCAGCTGCTCACCTTTTAGCGTATTGAAAGTCGCGGTAGGTGCCTGCTCTCGTTTCAGCACGGACAGAGCAAGAAAAAGAACAACGCCGAGAATTGCAAGGATCGACATTGTTTGAATAATGGTCAGGCCGCCGATTCGACGCGGGAAATGCTTGGACATAGGCTTATCCGGAAGAACGAGAATAGTCTGCCATTATAGGCGCGCAGCCGGCGCTGGAACCACTCCGGCTGCGGGACCGGCTTACTTGGCTGGTGCCGAGGTGCGCGATTCTTCTGGGGCTTGCTTGGCTTTCATCTCGAGCAGCTCATCTTCGCTAATGTACTCGAACAGCTTGACCACTTTACGGATATTGCCAGCTGCATTACGTGCCACTTCAGCAGCCAGCTTGGCTTCGCGCTGGGTGACACGTCCCATCAGATAAACGACACCGCGGTCGGTGTGGATTTTGAAGGCGCTGATGTAAAGATCTTTGGTGTCGATAATGGACGCCTTGACCTTGCTGGTGATCAGCAGATCTGAGGACCGTGCGCTTACGGTGGATACCGGCGCTACCTCGAGGTCATTTTCGATTTTTTTCAGATCACCCAAGGTGGCGATTTGCGCTTCAACCTCGGCTTTCATTTTTTCATCGGCGACTTCGCCGCTGAGTACCACCATGCGGTTATAGCTGGTGACGGCAACTCTCCCCTTATCGCCAGTAATCTTGCTGGCACGGCCCTCGCCCTTCAGCTCAAAGGTTTTGTCATCGGTTTGCACACCGAGCGTGCGGCGGTCTACCGCTGCCATCGAGCCTACGGCGGTTGCACCTACCACCAGCGGTAAGCAGCCCTGCAGACTGGTGCACAGCACAGCGCAGAGTGCAAATCCGAGTAATGGACGGCGCAAAGCCGCTGATAGCACTAGTTTCATTCGGTATCTCCTCCAAAAAGCGCGACATCGATGCCGTCGCAAAGACAGTGAATCGTCAACAAATGAATCTCTTGGATGCGCGATACCCGCTGATGAGGCACGCAGATATGAACATCAACATCGCTCAGGATACTCGAGAGCGCTCCGCCGCCATTGCCCGTCAGCGCCACAACGCGCATATCCCGGTCTTGGGCTGCCTCGACCGCAGCCACCACATTACCCGACTGGCCTGAGGTGGAGATCGCTAGCAGAACATCGCCCGCTTGTCCGAGCGCCTGCACCTGCTTTGCGAATATCTCGTGATAGCCGTAATCGTTGCCTATCGCGGTAAGCACCGAGGTGTCGGTTGAAAGAGCGATCGCCGGCAAAGGTAAACGCTCGCGCTCGAAGCGACCGATCAGCTTTGCCGCAAAATGCTGGCTATCCGCGGCCGAACCACCGTTTCCGCAAGCGAAGATACGGTTGCCATTCGAGAGTGCGGTAAACATGAGATCGACCGCCTCGGCAATTGGCTGAGCGAGCAATGCCGCGGCCTGACTATTTAACTCGGCACTTTCGTAAAACTGCTCGAGTATTCGTTGCTTACTCATAGGAATGATTATAAAGCCGAGTCGGTGCCCCGGCAGGACGCGAGTTGCAAGAAATATAGCGATTAAGCACTGAAAATATGACGAAGCCATGTAAGCGCCTCACCATCTATGCATACGGCGTCAAAACGGCATGATGATGCGCTTGGGTAGCGCTGCAGGAAGAATTCAGCGCATCGCCAAAGTCGTGCCCGCTTCACCGCCGTAATGCTGGCGGCTGCGTCACCAAATTGCCGGCTACGGCGCTGCCTGACCTCGACAAAGACCAGCGTGTCTGCATCTCGCATAATGAGATCAATCTCGCCACGACGACTCCGAAAGTTTCGTTTGATCAAAACCAGGCCCTGCGTCTGCAGATACGCCAGCGCACGGTCTTCGGCAAGTCGCCCTGACTCAGTAGTGCAGTGCTTCATTGATGCGCCAGTGTGTTTTGTACAATACGGTAAGTAGTCGCTTCCGGCTCGGGTGCGTCGCGAATTCTCATTGGTCCACTATGGCATCTCAACTCTCGCCGCACCTTGTCGCGCTGCTCGACTCCCTGTCCGAGGAAATCACGCTGCAACGTTTTCCGGCGGGCGCATTGTATGTGGTTGCCACGCCAATTGGTAACCTGAGTGATATCAGTATTCGTGCCTTGAGCGTGCTCGAGATGGTCGATGCAGTCGCTTGTGAAGATACTCGCAATACCGGGCAGCTGATGAAACGCTATGGCATGTCGAAGCCGATGATCGCGACGCATCAGCATAATGAAGCAGAAGCGGCCCAAAAAATTATCGAGCGACTACAACGCGGTGAGCGTGTCGCCATCGTGTCAGATGCAGGTACACCGGCGATTTCTGATCCGGGCACCCGCGTGGTTGACGCTGTCATGAGCGAAGGTCTCTGCGTCGTACCTATCGCAGGACCCTCGGCAGTCGCCGCTGCACTCTCTTGCAGCGGCTTGTCAGGCGAGGGCTTTCATTTTTTGGGCTTTCTGCCATCCAAAGACGCGCAACGCGATTCGGCATTACAGGCGCTAAGTAGCTCGCCCGCTGTGCTGGTGTTTTATGAAGCACCGCACCGGGTACTGGATACCGTGAGCGCGATGCGGCAAGTATTTGGCGAGCAACGACGCATCGTTATTGCGCGTGAGCTCTCGAAGTTGTTCGAGCAACTTCATCGCTGCGCCTTATCTGAGGCGCCCGCGTGGCTGGCCGCAGATGCCAACCGGCAGCGTGGCGAGTTTGTGCTGCTGATCGAGGGCGCGAAACGAAGCGATGGCGAATCCGACAGCATGACCGACGCACGCCGCCTGTTGACCCTATTGCTGCAGGAATGTTCTGTCAGCCAAGCTGCTGCACTGGCCGCGAAAATCACCGGGGTCAAAAAAAATGCGCTTTATACGATGGCGCTAGATATAACGAATCAGCAATCCTGATCACTTCAAGACAGTGCTACTGGGTGCGGCGCTGCCAATACGACTAGCGCCGTTTTTTGCTCTAACGCTGTACGACCGTCGTCTGGATTTTATGGGTGCTTTCTAACTGACGCGCCGCATCGGCTGCCTGGCCTCGGTTTGCAAATGGCCCGCTATGCAACCGGTACCAGCCGCCGCTCTGAACAATAACGGGTTGCGGTAAATGGGTCGGCCACGCTGTCAGCACCCGATCCCGCAATGTGCGCGCATTCACCTCATCACCATACGCACC
>JAIXQV010000164.1 GCA_027485535.1 Oxalobacteraceae bacterium
TCCGGGAAATTCACCCCGGCGGCCATGATGTCCACCAATACCTCGCCCGCATTGGGCTGTGGTTCGGGCAATGTCTCGACGCTCAGTGAATCTGGCGGGCCCCACGCTTTGCACACTACGGCTTTCATTTGTCTGGCCCTTGTTCGGTTCATAAAAATTTCGGCGCGCGCTTTTCGAGGAAGGCACGAATGCCCTCGCGCGCATCATCGGTCGCGCCCGAGGCGAGCATGCTCTCGCGCTCCATATCAAAGTGGGCATGCAAGCCATGGTGCTGCGCAGCCTCGATCAGGCTCTTGATACGTGCCAAAGCTTGCTGTGGCCCCTGCGCGAGTTTCTGCGCCAGGGCGCGTGCTTTGTCCTGTAGTTCGTGGTCTGGGTAAACTTCGTCCACCAAACCAATCGCACGGCATTCTGCTGCGGTAAACGGCCGGTTGGTCAGAAACACCTCTTTCGCCTTGGCCGCGCCGGCACGACGAGTGATGAACCACGAGCCACCCACATCAGGGGTGAGGCCAATCGCGGAATAACCACCACGCAGCTTCATCGACTCTGCGGCGAGCACGATATCACCACACAATCCAAAACCAATGCCACCGCCACCGACCGGGCCATTGATGGCACACACAATCGGCATCGGCAGCAAGGTCAGCAATTTCATTGCTTCGAGTACCGGATCGAGCAGCTCCTCAAGCACCTGGGTCAAGGGGCGCGAAGTGTCCGCAAAGGCGTTGATATCGCCACCTGCACAGAACTGCTTGCCCTCACCAGTGATCAGTACCGCGCGCACCGAGCCATCCGATGCAATGGTTTGCACGGCCGAGGCAAACGCACGCGCCATGGCCAAGTCCAGCACATTGGCGCGTTCTGGCGCGCTGAAGGTCATGGTGGCGAGCCCATGCTCGATCTGCAGTTTCAAGGGGGATGTCATCGGATAGGCTCCGCAGGCGTGCTTGTGTGGGTTGATTTACAGCCAAGACCCAGATTTTAACAAAGGGGAGCGCGGTGAACGGAGGGAGCCCCATGAAAAAAGGGAGCCGAGGCTCCCTATGGGGGCAGTGCTGATGCTTGGGTCAGAACCGATACCGCAGGCCGACCATGAAATTACGCGGGGCGCCGGGGGCGACGAAGCGGCTGACGTTGGGGCCAACGCTAGGATCACCGATCCGCGATCCGTCCGCGTTGAACATCGACATGGCCATCAGACCGTACGTCTCGAAGCGGGTATCGAGGACATTGTTGATACGGGCAAAGTAATCAAGACCCTTAGCCGCTTCATAATTTGCGTGGAGATTAAGCAGTAAATAACCCTTCACCTTAGCATTGGCCGCGATGCTTTCGTCATCCTCAGCGCCGATGCGGCCATCTTCATTACCCTGAGTTGTGATGCTCGAGGTCGCCAGCACGGAACCGCCCACCACAAATTTCGGCACCACACGCCAATCCGCATTCAGCCTAAGCGTATGGGCTGGTAAACCAGCGATCTTGGTTCCCGGATTGACTTGAATGTCACGCTCGCCACCAAACAAAATCTGCGAGGCTTGATAGCTTGCGTCGAGATAGCTATATGAAACTCGCAAATCGACTGCGCTTAGCGCGGTAAATGCGCTAACGTCGATGCCTTGACGGCGGGTACGATCAAAATTCTTAAAATAGCCCAAGCCGTTGTTACTGACTGCGGTGAAAAGGATGTCATCACTGTTTTCTGAACGATACAGCGCGAGACTAAAACCAGATTGCTCCGTTACCTTCAACCTAAAACCACCCTCTACGGTTCGAGAAATTACTTGCTTTAAATACGGGTCGGCCTGTAGTCCAGTTGGCAGGCGACACAGATGTGTAGAGCTTGCACAGCCGAGCTCTATCGGGGTGGGCACCCGATTACTTTGAGACAGATTTCCAAAAAAAGATAATCCATCGTTCACTTTTTGTGTGACCCCAACTGACGGATTTAGACTGTTGTAGGTAAATCGGTCGGCCGTCTGCCGTGGAGTATCTAAATATGATCCCGTTTGATCATCATGATAGGTACTCAACTTGTTATCAACCACCGCATGATTGAATCTGCCTGCCGCAGTGAGAAAAGTAGAATCGGAGATACTCCAAGTGTCAGACGCGTACAGCCCGACGGACGTGTTCTTACCGCGCATCCGAGCCTGATCTTCCGCCGGATCACAGCCAAACGGCGCTCGGGTGGTGCTAATGTTTTCATCACAATCGGCTTGACTTGAGCCATAGCTCGAGCGACTAGCGTCTACTGCAGCACCGGTTGTCAATTGATGCTTGCCCATGAGTTTAGTCAGGTTTGCACTGGTGCCATAGCTAGTGGATGAAGTATTGGTATAGTTGAGCACTGCCTCATCTTCAAAGGCAGAACCATCTTCCTCGCGTTCTGCATCGCCACCGATGGTGCGCCGTTTGCTCTGACGCACGTAGGCATTCATCGCAAGCTCAGTATCGCTGTCTAGCACCCTTTGAAAATTAAAGGTCAACTGATTCAATTCATTTTTAGTCCGATCGGGGTGGGTGTATACCCAACGACGATTCGACTCATACATGCCCGAACCTCGTACCCCGGACGCACCACCTGCCTCATCCTCAATGTTGGATGCTGTACCGTAGTAGGTACTCGGTAGCAGCCCATTTCCCAGCAAGCTACTCCGTCCCGCTAACAACGACAGATCCCAATTACTGTCATCCTGCTGACGTCCTACTTTGGCAAACACATTGCCCAGTTGCCCGTTCGAGTAATCACGCCAGCCATCCTCACGGAAACCGGTCGCAGAAATGAAGTTGTGATACCCATCGTTGCTCTTACTACCGTAGGCGACATCAGCGCGCATACGACCAAAGCTACCTGCTTGCAGTTTGACTTCCGTTCCGGGCGCAGTAAGGCCGGACTTCGTAGTAAACGCCAACGCCCCACCGAGGGTATTCAAGCCATAAATCGGATTCGATCCGGGTACCAGGGTGACATTGTTGATCGCGGTTTCAGGGATCATGTCCCAGTTAACGACATCACCAAATGGCTCGTTGACACGAACGCCATCCAAGTAAACCGACATACCTTGAGAGGAACCAAGAATACCGGACAAGCGAAAGCCACGATAAGTAATATCCGCCTGAAATGGACTACCCTGCACCTCATTAATGTTCACACCCAGCAGATTGCGCGACATGTAGTCAGTGAGGTTGAGTGATTGCCCGCGATACAGCTGTTCATCGGTGACCGTCTGTACGTCGTAGGGTAATTTATCCTTCTCAATACCGATACCCGGTAACGGCGATGTACCAACTACTTCGACTTCTTTCAGGCGCTGGCTATCGGTATTATTTTTCTCGTTATCTTGTGCAACTGCACCCTGCGCGCCAAATAAACCGGCAACCGAGAGGGCGATGACGGACAAGCGGTATAGCGATCTTTTATTCTTATTCATGGAAATATTCTCAAGCGGTAGCGCCAGCGCGCTCAATTAATTAATGAGGGAGCAATTCTAATTGTTCCCCAAGGCAATTTTCTCGGGAAAACTTCCCAATCCATGCCGAATTAATGAGGTTTTATCTGGCTTAGCTTAGATCGGGAATTTCTCCCCTAGGCAGTCGCCAAGCGGGCGGCTAAAGTGAGCCCGAATCCGTTCGATTCCTTCCTCAATTAAATGGCGCAAGCCGAGCACTAGGGTTTATGGCGACGCCGACCGCGTCGCCATTTTTTTGTACTATGGCGTCTGAGATCGCCAACCAGCTACGCCATGACCCACCCGCAGAAAATTTCCGTCATTCTGGTCGATGACCACGCCGTGGTACGCGCCGGGTACAAGCGCTATATCGAACTCGATGAGCAGCTCAGCGTCGTTGGCGAAGCGTCAACCGGTGAAGAGGCCTATGCACTGCTGGAACGGCAAGGTGCAGATGTGCTGGTGATGGATTTGTCGATGCCGGGCCAAGGCGGCTTCGAGAGTTTGCGCCGGATTCTCAACCGTTACCCGCAGCAGAAAGTACTGATCTTCTCGATGCATGAAAATGCCTCGATCGCCAACCAGGCACTGCGGCTCGGCGCTGTCGGTTACCTCACCAAGAGCATGGCACCGGACCAGATCATCGCAGCGATTCACGACGCGATGCGCGGCGAAAAGCCGGTCGCGCCCGAGCTGAAATCTGCATTGGATGAGTTGAATGCCCCAGCGTTACCGCACCACGACTTGTTGCCGCGCGAGTTTGAGGTACTCGTCATGCTGGCCTCGGGCGACAGCATCGATAGCATCAGCACCCGGCTCCATCTGAGCCCGAAAACCGCTTCGAACTATCAGGCCAATATTCGCAAAAAGCTAGGGGTTAGCTCAGCAATGGAATTGCAGCGCTACGCGAAAGATCACGGGCTTGTATCCTGAGCATCTCCTCTGCAGCTGCATTCAGTGGAAAAATCGCACGCAATGACAGCCCATGCGGATCGGCGTTCTCAATCGCTATCCGCCCCTGATTCGCTAGAACTCGCTCACGAATACCTGCCAGTCCGATTCCCCGAGCCGATGATGCATTAATGGCGCTGATTTGCGACACCCCATCAGCAAGGCCGCGACCGTTGTCGATCACATCCAGCGAGAGTGTTCCCAAAGGCTCATCGACGCGCACTGTGATATCCACCCGTGTCGCCTCAGCATGGCGCATCACGTTCGTTAATGCTTCTTGGGTGATGCGGTAGACCGCCACCGCCAGACGCTGCGGTATCTGCACATCGCCCAGCGATACTGACAAATGGCACTCCAGCGTATTGTCATTACGCTGCTGACGTTGTCGGACCAGATCACGCAGCGCCTGCTCGAGCGCAATCTGACGCTCTTCGCCGCCTTGCAACCCGTAAGGCCGCAACTGTGCTAACAGGCTACGCAGTTGTGTGAGGATGCTGCCACTGTTGTCAACAACGGCGCGGGCACAATCTTCCAGCGCCGGCTGACCACTGGTTTGCTTCAACAAGTACGAGGCATCTACCTGTACCGCAGTCAGCAGCTGGCCGAATTCGTCATGTAATTCATGCGCCAAGCGTCGCCGCTCATCCTCCTGCACATCCTGCAAGCGATGTAGTAACTCATGTTGCTTGGCGTGCTCTCGCGTGAGTGCTTGCGCCAGATGGTTCAAAGCTTGCGCAATCTGGTCGAGCTCACGCACACCATTGGTTTTAATCGGCGATACGTAGTCGCCGGCTTCGATTCTGGCAATGCCTGACAGAATATTCGACATTGGTGCGAGTGCGTGTCGCACACTAATCCATAACGCAATAATCAAGGCCAGAGTGATTGCACCAAACAAAGCGAATTGCATGAGCGCCGAATTAATCGCCTCTGTACTTTCGGACTGCGGCTGTGGTTCAAGCACCACCATCAATGATCGCCCATCCGCGCCCGGCAAGGGCAACCGGTAGGGCGTCATATGTTCACCTCGCAGCAACCAGTCACTGACGATGGTGTGTATCTTTTCCGGCGCAACCGTCGGTTCGCGAGTCAGCCGTTGGCCTTCGGCATTGAATAGCGCAACATGAAAATGCCGCAAACCGCCGTCGGCGTTCAACTTGTCGATAGCATTGACCTGGCGCTCAATCGGCAGCTCGCGGTTGATATCTTCAATCAAGGCCAATAACTGGCCAATATACTTACTGCTGTCGACCTCGTCTTGAATGTCTTGCCGCGCAATCAGTAGCGTAGCGAGCAATGCGATCGCCATCATGAGACTGCCAACGATCATCATTCTGGATAGCAAACGCGTGACCAGTTGCATGAAAAATCTCCGTTAGGGGCAAGGCCCGCTGAAGGTGAAAACTGTAAGTACGAGAATTAAACAGCGGATGACAGGCGTGCCAGTCGAACACCCGCTGACTGCAGACGATCAGTGAATTGCGGACTTTGAAGGTGCTGAAGCTCAGCATAACGCGCGTCGCGAATCGGGTCGCTGACGTCACTGCTCTGCTCACCCGGATGCACCATGATCAGCGTACCGGTGGGAAGTTGTCGTAGCCAGCCATCCATCCGCTCAGGGAAGTTTGCGGCCGGTGTCAGTGCGTACAAACCAGCAAATCCCGCTGGGTAGCGCAGACCGGCATTCTCGAGACATGCGGCAAAACCGCTAGTGGCCGTGCGCAGCACCCAAGCCTTGAGGGGCACTTGCCCGTTATCGAGTAACTGATCGGGTGCACGCACCCATGGCTTAGCCTGCGCTTGCCAATATTCCGCAATCACTTCCACCAACATCTCACGGATAACCGCAAATGCATGCACATGCTGATGCCCATCGAGATAATCGGGCAAGCGACCCATATGTTTTACGAATAAATCAATCTGCTGACGAAACGACGTACGCACAGCTTGTCGATCTACCCACGCAAGAGGCGTACTCACAAGCCAAGCAGCAAGTGGGCGCACATAGGTATCACGATCGAAGCGATGCGTGAGATTGAGATGCAAACCAATATCTGCGGTCTGATGATGTGCCTTTAGCGCTGGCGCGCCTACTGCCCAGGCAGGGCCTTGCGACATCACCGACACCGCAGCAAGTCGATTCAGACTTAATAGCGCCAAGATCCCTTGGTTAATCTCGGTGGACTGACCAAAGTCGTCGGCGCACAAGGTCAGCGTGCGCGCGGTGGCTTGACTACTGGTGGCTTGACTCGTGGTGGCCTGACTCATTGCGGCTTGACTCATACTTGTTCTTCGCCGGCAAATGCCCACTGCCGGGCTGAAACGAAGGTGAGCGCCGCCACCGCGACGAGCACTATGGCGAGTGCTACACGGTAGTCAAGTTCGGTAAAGTGCAGTAGCAGCGCGTACAGGGCTTCGTTCACTAAAAAACTACTCAGCGCCACCAAAAAAAAGCGTCGACGCGAACGCGCCACGGGCGCATCAGCCGCGCTGAAGGTGAAACGATGGTGTCCCAGATGACTGACTTGAAATGCCAACAAAAAGCCAACAATATTCGCCAACAGTGGCGGCAAGCCCAGCGGCACCAACACCAAGGCAACGCTGCCAAGATGCACCAGCATCGCGCTGACTCCCACGATGCCAAACCACAGCAATTCGCGGCTCATACGTGAGTGTCGTTGGCGCTCGGGTTAGCGCTCAGATTGGCAACCGGATTGGCGTTCAGGTCGACGGTTGGCGCAGACCGGCTGCGAGTGACACGGCTGATGAAGTAATGCGGCCGCTGCTTGACCTCGGTAAAAATTCGGCCAATATACTCACCGAGAATGCCGATCGATAGTAGCTGCACACCACCGAGAAAACTCACCGCCACTACCAGTGTCGGCCAGCCCTTGGCATCATTACCAAAAAACAGTGTCTCGATCACGATATAGCCAGCGTAAGCAATCGAGATCAGCGAGATCAAGCTACCAACGATGGTCCATAAGCGTAGCGGTACGTTCGAAAATGCGGTCAGGCCCGTCGCTGCCAGCCGCAGCAGACTGGCAAAATTAAAGCTGCTGCTGCCGTGCCGCCGTGGGTCGGTTCGCACCTTCATGCCAAGGCGAGTAAAGCCAACCCAGTTGTACAGGCCTTTCATGAAGCGGTTACGCTCAGGCATGCGACGCAATGCATCGAGCATGCAGCGATCCAGCACGCGAAAATCTTGCGTGTTCTCGGGGATTTTATTGCGCTCGCCGACATTTAACAGCCAATAGAACGCCTGTGTGAATGCACGCTTGGGCAATGACTCGTCATTACGATCAGAGCGTACTGCGTACACCATGTCGTAGCCGCGCCGCCACTGCGCAAGAAATGAGGGAAGCAGCTCAGGGGGATGCTGGAAATCGCAATCAATCAGCACAGCCACATCGCCACTCGCCTGATCAATGCCCGCCGACAAAGCGACCTCTTTACCAAAATTACGCGACAGCTGAATCAGCACCACAGGCAAGCGGTTCATGACGCTGCTGACTTTTTCTACGGTAGCGTCGCGGCTGCCATCATCAATCACCACCAACTCATGCCGCATACCCAAACCCGTAAACAGGGTATGCAAGGTCTCCAACATCGGCACCACGTTTTGCTGTTCATTGAACGCCGGCAGCAGCACGCTGACCAATGGATCAGTCGGGCGCTCGGCCGCTCTGGCCTGCAAGGTGAAAGCGCTCTCGCTGTCAGCGCTCTCTTGCGGCTGATCGGGGGGTAAGTCGAGATTCATTAACAAGTCGGCAAACAAACGTGGGAATGATGCGCGGACTGTATAGGCAGCGGCAAAGTGGGTCAAGCAAGGCGCTTGACGAAGCGAATACAGGCTCGTTCAGACGCGAGGTAGCGCTTGAATATTCTCTATTTAGCATTTAAGTCGTGCCATGCGAACCGCCTCACATGCGCTCAGTGAGTGCTATTTAATCAACAGTTATCGCTGGAAAAATCTTGATTTCAGACCAAAAATTAACATTTTTATACTTGAAATTCGTTCGAAAATGATGCAAATTCCGACCGGTGATAGCAGGGCTTCAGATAAAAATCCTCCCCGACAAGAAGGTTCATGTGAGCAAACGCAGCCGACCCGCCGATATTTACCTCCGCTTTATTCAGCTGGCTGAGGCCGTGCGCTCGATGCCGACGCTGCCAGCGCTCGAGCCACTGGAAGTTCGCATCCTGGAATTGATCGCCTACGCACGTCAGACCCATGAGCGCTTGTCGGTGAAAGACCTGATGGGCAAGAGCGAATTAGGCTCGCCCGCCATGCTCCATGGTCGCCTTAAGTCCATGCGCGAAAAAGGCTGGATTCTGTTGGCGGAAACCGAAGACGCGCGCCGCAAGCAGCTCGAACTCACTCAAGCCGCCCTGCTGCATTTCGACAAGCTGTCACGGTGCATGGCACAGGCGGTAAAAAAAGCCGGCTGATAGATGCACTGATTTAAGTACTGATTGACGCAGTAAATCGCGTGGCTTCAGCCACGTAGCCCCCTCCTCACTTCACTCGCCGCTGGCGCATTGCCCTTCAATGTATACAAGGGAACTGCGCCTCGTTGCGTTTGTCTGATTGATGTTTCTACAGAGTATTTAGCTCGCTTCTTTGCCTTGGCTAGGGTGTTCTGAGCAATCTCTTGGCTTTGTTTTGCGAAATGTCAATTTTTGTTACAGCAGCTCGGTGGAATCTGAATACGGGCCGAGTTACGCTGTAGCAGCAAACCAAAGTCGGGCAGACCATCAAGCATCGCTGTCCGAGTCATCAAGCTTTTCGAATGATTGCTAACTGAATCCTGACGATACATCATGAAAGAAGCGTTACTACTCGAAGCACCCTTTACTGAAGCAACCTACGCGTTGCTGCATGAAGAAAGGTTGGCAACGATCGCTGAATCATTGCAGCCGTCAGCGCACCAGCTTGATCGTGTTCAGCCACACAAGCGCGACAATGTTGATGATGCATGGCGCGACACCAGAAGAGGCGAACGCCCTGATCTCGACCTTGTTCGAACGCGCGAGCGTGAGCGGATTGAGCGCGATCTGCATGATGATCTCGGTGGCAATCTGTCCGCACTGAAAATGCTGTTAGAGCTGACTTGGCAGCAGATGCCAATAACCACCCAGCTGGAGCTGCGTCGGGCTCAATGGAATCACTTGATAGACCGCTCGATTGAGTCAATACACCGTATTGCCACCAACTTGCGTCCCGCGGCGCTAGAGAATGGCTTGCTGGCTGCGCTGGAAACACTAGCGCAAGAGCAGACCCAGCAGCAGGCAATTCCGCACCATGTCCATCACCGGTCGCAAGCCATTGATATTGAAATGCCCTTAGCGATCGCTTTGTTTCGTGTTGCGCAAGAAAGCTTCAACAATATTCGTAAGCACGCGAATGCTTCACTGGTTGATGTTTTTATGATGGTGATTGACGATAATTTCGTACTCGAGATCATTGATAACGGCAAAGGATTTTCGATAGACCAGTCATTCGCGCCCGAGTGCTTGGGTGTTCGAGGCATGCGTGAACGTATCGAACTTCTGGGTGGCGAGTTTCATCTGGCGTCTCGACCCGGCAAAGGTACGCTGGTTCGTGCCACATTACCGAGATACTCCCCTCCCGACGCAATCGCATGATGCCGAACTCGGCCGCAACGACCTGCCGATTGCGGGTATTAATTGCGGATGATCATGCCATCGTTTGTGAAGGACTAAAGCAGATTATCAGTAGCGATCCGGCATTTATCGTCATCGCCGACGTCAACACAGCAGCGCAAGCGATGCAAGTGGTACGTACTGGTGGCATTGATATCTTGTTGCTGGATATCTCACTGCCTGATCGTAATGGTATCGATTTACTGAAGCAACTGAAGCAAGAAACGCCGTCGCTCAAAGTATTGATCTGCAGTCTGCATCACGAAGATGCCTATGCCACGCGGTCGCTACGGGCGGGTGCAGCTGGTTATCTCAGCAAACAGTGCGCAGCAAGTACCTTGCTCAACGCATTACATGAGGTGGCTAAAGGTCGAAAGTATGTGAGCGCCGAGCTCGCACAAGCGCTAGCGGCTCACATTGGTAGTGACATTGACGACGAGCCTCACCAGCGTCTCTCGGATCGCGAGTATCAAACCCTACTGAAAATCGCCACCGGTATGACGGTGACTGAAATTGCGGCGCAGCTGACGCTCTCGGTCAAGACCATCAGCATGTATCGCACGCGTTTACTACAAAAAATGCGAATGCGAAATAATGCAGAGCTGACCCATTATGCGATCCGTCACCAATTACTTCCCGAGCTGACTGAGTAATCAATCTCGACCGTTTTATCGATTCGTTTTCGTTTACCCGCACGAGCGGGTGGGTGACACAAACCACAACGAATACCATAACGCGGCTGGAATGCATGGCTGATAAACTGGCCATGACATACATCACAGCGCTGCACCGATAGCATGCGGTTATCAAAGAAACGAATCAGCGTCCAAGCACGGGTCAGCGAGAGTAACGGCTGTTCGGAAGGTTCGGGGGGCATCTGCTCGAGATATAGCCGATAGGCTTTGATCACGGTATCGATACCACTGAGTCGCGCGTGATCCTGCAGGTAACGATAAATGCCTAAAAATACAGAGGCATGGATATTAGGCTGCCAACTAATAAACCAATCCGTTGAAAAAGGCAGCATGCCCTTCGGCGGCGAAACGCCACGCAGCTCTTTGTACAGCTTGAGCAAGCGCTCACGCGAGAGTGTCGTTTCTGATTCCAGCAACTGAAGGCGCGCGCCTAATCGAATCAACTCACTCGCCAGCAGGATTTGCTGCGCATCTCCGGAAACACTTCGCACGGTCATGGATCTTTAGCTCGACATATCGTTGAGCGGCGCCATCGGCTCACAAGGCTGCGCAGCGAACAGAATGCTGGCATGCGCCTGTATCAACGAACGGTCTTTGGAGAGATTGCTTAGCAAACCGGCGATGGTTTCATCAAACCGCAGCCTTACCAGCATCAGATTGCTGGAAGCAAGCCGGACAATCTGTGCTGGTGACAAGGTATCGATCAAATTAGCGAGTTCGATACTAATCCCGAGTCGGTAAATCGCCGTGGCGCGATCTTGTCGCACCATTTGCTGCGCAAGGATCAGATAAGCGAGATTCGTGTCGCGTATGCTCGACATCAGGTCAGGAGTTGTCATCAGGAGCAGTTAGTTAGCGCGGCGTACCGCAAATTTATTCCAGCAAGGGAATTGTGCCGGTGAGATGCAGCGCAGAAAATCAGCGTACAGCGATATTTGCTGTCTGACAGACGATGTAATTTCTGTCGGTGTTTGTCTTACAAACTGAGGGAGGTAGGTACGGCAAGGTGGGCCCAACACCGCCAGCGCAGCATTCATGAGGCAGATAAAGCTGCTCAAAAACGTTGCTGGCTAGGCGGGGCCACCGCAGACAGTACTCGACGTACGGCAAGGTGGTCCCAACACCGCCAGCGCAGCTTTCATGAGACGGATAAAGCTGCTCAAAAACGTTGCTGGCTAGGCGGGGCCACCGCAGGCAGTACTCGACGTACGGCAAGGTGGGCCCAACACCGCCAGCGACGTTTTTGAGCAGCTTTTAGATGTCGTACGTGTCGCGTTCGCCAGTAAGTGCCTGCTCCACCAACTTGCGCGATAGGTTCGGCGCTAGCAATTCTATGAAGGTGAACACATAACTACGCAGATAGGCACCCTGCTTCAGCGCGATGCGCGAAACATTCATACCGAACAGGTGCCCGGCGGGAATCGCTTTGAGGTTGGTGTCGCGAGTCGCGTTGTAGGCTAAGCCAGCGATGATGCCGACCCCCATGCCGAGTTCGACATAGGTTTTGATGACGTCGGCATCAATCGCCTCCAACACCACGTCGGGTTTGAGTCCCCTTCGCGCGAAGGCCTGATCAATCTTGTTGCGACCAGCAAAGGCGGCGTCGTACGTAATCAGCGGATAGCCTGCAATATCTTCCAGCGTCAGGTTTTTTTGGCGTGTCAGCGGATGTTCATTGGGCACGACAACCATGTGCTCCCACTGAAAACATGGCAGCGACACCAAACCCTCTACCTCGGCGATGGCTTCGGTGGCGATGGCCAGATCGGCTTGGTTGTGCAGCACCATGTCGGCCACTTGCTTGGGATTGCCTTGCAATAGGGACAACCGAACCTTGGGGAATTTTTGCGAAAAGGTCTGCACCACCGGCGGTAGCGAGTAGCGCGCCTGCGTGTGGGTGGTCGCGATGGTGAAGCTGCCACTGTCCTGCGCCGCGAATTCCTTGCCGATTCGTTTCAGGGCCTCAACTTCTTGCAGAATGGTCTCGACGGCGCGCACCACTTGCCGGCCGGGCTCGGTCAGGCCGCGAATGCGCTTGCCATGGCGGGCGAAGATATCGACGCCGAGCTCCTCCTCCAACTCGATAATGGCCTTGGAGACCCCGGGCTGGGAGGTAAATAGCGCCTTTGCCGCCTCGGTCAGGTTAAATTTCTGACGCACGGCTTCACGCACGAAACGAAATTGGTGAAGATTCATAGTCGTTTTTGCAAGTTTTACTGACCCTGGACCCCGGCCTGCGACGGGGTGACGTTTGAGGAGGCCGGAATCCAAAACAATTTACCAAACGGCAACAAAAGCGGCGGCATCTGTTTATATCCGAAATTCATATAAGCAAATGAATCTTGTGTTGTTTGGAATATAGCGGAAGTTTATTAGCATTCCGGGTCCTTTGTCGGCATCTATATGACTTCCACTTATATTATTTCCGGATTCGCCGTCGGCCTGCTGGTCGGACTGACCGGCGTCGGCGGCGGCTCGCTGATGACACCGCTACTGACCCTGCTGTTCGGGGTTAACCCGACGGTGGCGGTCGGCACCGATCTGGCGTTCGCCTCAATCACTAAAACTGCAGGCACGCTGGCGCACCGCATTCGAAACAACGTGCACTGGGAGATCGTGCGTCGGCTCTGCTTGGGCGCGCTACCTGCCGCCTTGCTGACAACGCTCGCGCTGAAATACTTTGGTGCGCTAGAGCAGCACATCACGCAGATCATTCGGTACACCATCGCATTCTCGGTGTTGCTAACCGCGATCGCGATCGTGTTCCGTGGCCGTATGCAAGCGTGGATCACGGCGCACCCGGAGCGACAGTTGCACGGCAGAGCGCAAGTGATTGCGACAGTGATTGCAGGTGCCGTGATTGGCACACTGGTGACAGTTTCATCGATTGGTGCGGGTGCGGTTGGTGCCACCGTCTTGGTACTGCTCTACCCGCATCTCAAACCGGCTGAAATTGCTGGCACCGATATCGCCTATGCGGTGCCGCTGACCGCGATTGCCGCGATCGGTCACTGGTGGTTGGGATCGATCAACTGGGCGCTACTGGGCATGTTGCTGATCGGCTCGGTACCCGGCATCACTATTGGCTCGCTCGCCGCGCGCGCCGTACCAGAAAAATTCTTGCGCGGGCTTCTGGCAACGACACTCACCGGTGTCGCTGCCAAGCTAGTGCTGTAAACGAAATCTTCGAGGAAACGTATGTATCGCTACGACACCTATGACCACCAAATCGTGCAGGAGCGCGTCGCGCAATTTCGCGATCAAGTACGGCGCCGTTTGGCTGATGAGCTGAGCGAAGACGAATTCAGACCGCTGCGGCTGCAAAATGGTTTGTATATGCAGCGCCATGCGCATATGTTGCGCGTGGCGATCCCTTATGGCTTGCTATCGTCGAAGCAGATGCGCATGCTGGCAGAGATCGCGCGCAAGTACGATCGTAATTACGGCCACTTCACCACGCGTCAAAATATTCAATACAACTGGATCGAGCTGGCACAAACACCCGATATTCTGGCTGACTTGGCTTCGGTCGAGATGCACGCGATCCAAACCTCGGGTAATTGCATACGCAATATCACCTCGGACCAATTCGCCGGCGTTGCTGCTGACGAACTGCTCGATCCGCGTCCATATGCCGAGATTCTGCGGCAGTGGAGCACCTTCCATCCCGAGTTTGCTTACCTGCCACGCAAGTTCAAGATCGCGATCAATGCCGCTGCCGAAGATCGTGCAGTGGTAAAAGCGCACGATATCGGCTTGAACGTCGTGCAAAACGCGCAAGGCGAGACTGGTTTTCAGGTGCTGGTAGGAGGCGGGCTAGGTCGTACCCCGATCATCGGCAGTGTGATCCGCGAGTTTCTGCCGTGGCAGCACTTGCTGACCTATATCGAAGCCATCATGCGTGTGTATAACCAGTATGGTCGGCGCGATAACAAGTACAAGGCCCGAATCAAGATTCTGGTCAAGGCACTCGGCGTGGAAGAATTCGCGCGCCAAGTTGAGCAAGAATGGCAAGACCTGCAACATAGCCCCAGCACGCTCACCGTTGAGGAGCTAAGCCGCGTCGCCACCTATTTTGAACCGCCAAAATATGAGCAATTGCCCGATGCTGATCAGCTGCTCGCGCAACAGCGTCATGACAATAAAGCGTTCAGCAGCTGGATGACCCGCAATGTTCGGCCACACAAGAAAGCAGGCTACGCCATCGTCACGCTGTCACTGAAAAAAACCGGCGTCCCGCCCGGTGACGCGACCGGTGAGCAGATCGATGTCGTCGCCGACATGGCCGATCGCTATAGCTTTGGTGAGTTGCGTGTGACGCATGAGCAGAACCTAGTACTTGCAGATGTGAAGCAAACCGATCTGCTGGCGGTGTATACCGAGGCGAAAGCGCATGGTCTGGCTACGCCTAATATTGGCCTTCTGACGGACATGATCTGCTGCCCGGGTGGCGACTTCTGCTCACTCGCGAACGCAAAATCCATCCCAATCGCCGGTGCTATTGCCGATCGATTCGATGACCTGGATTTTCAGCATGACATTGGCGAGATCGAGTTGAATATCTCAGGTTGCATCAACGCCTGCGGTCACCACCACGTCGGCAATATCGGTATTTTGGGTGTCGATAAGGACGGCTCCGAGTGGTATCAGGTGTCGATCGGCGGCCGTCAGGGCAATGAGAGTGCCATCGGCAAGATCATCGGCCCTTCGTTCGCCGCTGATCAAATGCCGGAAGTCATTGCCCGCCTGCTCGAGGTCTACGTGCGTGAGCGGCATGACGATGAGCTTTTCATCGATACTGTCGACCGCCTCGGTATCGAGCCATTCAAGACGCATGTGTACGCTACACCGATTGCTGGTCAGTCACGGGAAGCCGGGGAGAATGTCTATGCGTAAGATCATCAAAGACAAGGTCATCGTGAATGATGACTGGCAATTACTGAAGCTGGCGGATGGTGAGGCAGCAGAGACGATCACCGTTCCAGCTGGTCGCGCTATCGTGCCGCTCTCGGTTTGGTTGGCACAAAAATCTGCTCTGACCTCACGCACCGATATCGGCGTCTGGTTGGCTAGTGACGAACGCGCGGAAGCACTCAAAGATGATCTATCTGCTTTGCCACTCATCGCGATAGATTTTCCGACGTTTGTGGATGGTCGTGGTTACTCGATTGCTTACCAACTGCGCACGCGACTCGGCTACGCAGGCGAGCTACGCGCTATCGGTGATGTGCTGCGCGATCAGTTGTTCTACATGGCACGTGTTGGTTTTAACGCATTTGCCACCCGTGAAGATCGCTCGATTGAAGACGCCTTGAAGGGACTCACTGATTTCTCGGAGACCTACCAGACGGCTTGGGATCAAAAAACACCGCTCTTCCGTCGTGCTGCACGCCCGAATGCAGAGGAAATCGCATGAGCAGTTTCGATGAGCGCCTGGAAAATACGCGCGCGCTGCTTAACCGCATCGCGCATGATTTTTCACCCGCGGTATTCGCCTCCAGTCTGGCGGCTGAGGATATGGTCTTAACTGACTTAATCTTGAAGGCTAAGTTGCCGATTCGGGTGTTCACGCTGCAAACTGGGCGTCTGCACAAAGAAACCCTCGCCGTGCTGGATGCAGTCCGCGCCCACTACGGTGTCGATATCGAGCAATACCAACCGGATCCTGCTGCGGTTGAAACCTATGTGAATACCCATGGTTTGAACGCATTCTATGAAAGCATCGAGTTACGCAAGGCGTGCTGTCACATTCGCAAAGTAGAACCGCTTAATCGTGCGCTGGCAGGCAATAAAGCATGGATTACCGGCCAACGTCGCGCGCAGTCGAGCACACGTAACGACTTGGCAGTTCAGGAAGACGATACTGCGCACGGCATGCAAAAATTTAATCCCCTCGCGGATTGGTCGGAAGACGATGTCTGGCATTACATCCGTAGCAACGCCGTACCGTATAACGCACTGCATGATCGTGGCTATCCCTCGATCGGCTGCGAGCCCTGCACCCGCGCGATCCAACCCGGCGAAGACATCCGTGCCGGGCGTTGGTGGTGGGAGCAGCCGGATCAGAAAGAATGTGGACTTCACGTTGTGGAACAGCCAGATGGCACGACCCGACTCGTCCGCGCTGCGGCGCAGGCTAACTAAATCGAAACGCTTATGAACACCGCCCTAGACACCCAACACTTCATCGACGCTACCAGCCATCGTCATCTTGACTGGCTGGAGTCAGAGGCCATCCACATCATGCGCGAGGTCGCTGCTGAATGCAGCAAACCTGCCTTGCTGTTCTCCGGTGGTAAAGATTCCGTCGTGCTGCTGCGCATCGCAGAAAAAGCCTTCAGACCGGGCAAGTTCCCCTTCCCGCTGGTGCATATCGACACCGGTCATAATTTTGAGGAAGTGATCAGCTTCCGCGATCGTCGCGTCGCCGAGCTCGGTGAACAGTTGATCGTTGGCTCGGTCGAAGATTCGATCAAACGTGGCACGGTACGTCTGCGTAATCCGCAAACCGATTCGCGTAATGCTGCGCAAGCGGTCACGCTACTGGAGACCATCGCCGAGCATCAGTTCGATGCATGTATCGGTGGCGCACGTCGTGATGAAGAAAAAGCGCGCGCCAAGGAACGTATCTTTTCCTTCCGCGACGAGTTTGGTCAGTGGAACCCCAAGGCGCAACGGCCCGAACTCTGGGATTTGTACAACACCCGTGTTCACGCAGGCGAGAACATGCGGGTATTCCCGATTTCCAACTGGACCGAGCTCGATGTGTGGCAGTACATCGCGCGTGAGCAGCTGGGATTACCCGAGATCTACTTTGCCCACCAGCGCGAAGTGATTCCACGTAACGGCCTGCTGGTACCGGTGACCCCGCTGACACCACCACGCGATGGTGAAAGTATCGAAGTTCGTACGGTACGCTTCCGAACTGTGGGCGATATCTCATGCACCTGCCCGGTAGCTTCCGATGCAAGTGACGTTGAGGCCATCATCGCCGAGACAGCAGTCACGCAAATCACCGAACGCGGTGCGACTCGGATGGATGATCAAACCTCCGAAGCCTCAATGGAAAAGCGCAAGAAAGAAGGGTATTTCTAAATGAACGCCTTGGTAGATAACAATTTCGCCAACAGCGCTGCGCAACAGCGTGGCCTGCTACGCTTCATCACCGCGGGCTCGGTCGACGATGGCAAGAGCACACTGATCGGTCGCTTACTGTTCGACAGCAAAGGTATTTTTGCAGATCAGCTAGATGCCATCTCGCGTGCGCGACACAAGCGCACCGTCGGCGATATGATCGATCTATCCCTGCTCACCGATGGTCTGGAGGCAGAGCGCGAGCAAGGCATCACGATTGATGTCGCTTACCGCTACTTCGCCACCCCAAAACGTAAATTCATCATTGCCGATGCGCCGGGACACGAGCAGTACACCCGCAATATGGTGACAGGGGCGTCAACTGCGGATGCAGTGATCATTCTGATTGATGTTTCAAAGGTAAAAGTTGATGCAGAAGGCAAAGCCGAACTTCTGATTCAAACCAAGCGCCACTCGACCATTGCGCAATTGCTGCAGATTCAGCATGTGATTGTCGCCGTCAACAAAATGGATCTGGTGAACTATGACCGCGCAGTGTACGACCGCATTGTCACTGCCTATCACGAGTTTGCTACCACCTTGGGCTTGAAGGATATTCACACCCTACCGATGTCGGCTTTGGCCGGTGACAACGTGGTCGTGCGCAGCGAGCAGATGGCCTGGTACCAGGGCCCGACGCTGATCGAGCTATTGGAGTCATTGTCGGTATACGATGACGAGCATGCGGCTGAACTGCGTTTCCCGGTGCAACTAGTCGCGCGTCACAATGGTCACGAAGCCCAAGACTTCCGCGGCTACATGGGTCGCATCGAGGCGGGTAGTGTGCGCAAAGGTGACAAGGTGATGGTGCAGCCCAGCGGCCAACATGGCACAGTCAAAGACATCCTCACGCTGGACGGCTCACTCGAACAAGCCTCGGCCGGGAAATCCGTCACCATCCTGCTCGAAGAGTATCTCGATATTTCGCGCGGCGACATGCTGGTGGCTGCAGATGCGCCTGCGGCGCTGCTCAAGAACTTCAGCGCGGATGTCTGCTGGCTATCGGAAGAGCCACTCGATCTGCGACGCCGCTACTGGCTGAAGCACACGACCCGCCAAGTCGCCGCAAAAGTCAGCAGCATCGAGTCACTTCTCGATATCAATACACAACAGCGTGGGCCCGCCACCGAGCTCAAGCTGAACGGTATCGCGCGTCTTGGCATCACTGTCCAGCAAGCGCTGGCAGCCGACAGCTATCAACAGATGCGCGCCACCGGCAGCTTTATCCTGATCGATGAAATTTCTCACCAGACCGTGGCTGCGGGTATGATCCGACAGGATTAATTCTCTGGTATGCCATGTCCGACCCTCTTGACCGGCCTGCCCGACCGACCCCCGGCAGGGTCTGGCTGGTCGGCGCCGGCCCCGGTGCCGCCGATCTAATCACCCTGCGTGGTGCGCGCATCCTCGCCGAAGCCGAGGTGGTGCTGTACGACGCCTTGGTCACCCCCGATATTCTCACGCTCTGCCCTGCAGCCACGCTGATCTCTGTTGGCAAGCGTAGCGGTCAACGCTCAATGGCACAGCCGCTCATCAATCAACAACTGGTTGACTGCGCGTTTCGTTACGATCGTATCGTCAGGCTCAAGGGTGGCGATCCAATGTTGTTTGGTCGCGCCGACGAAGAAATGCGCGCACTCGAGGCGGCAAACATCTCATTTGAAATTGTGCCGGGCATAACGACTGCTTTTGCAGCAGCCGCCTCCATCAAACAACCGCTTACCAAACGCGGCATCGCAAGAAATGTCGCCTTCTTCACCTCCACCACCGGACGTGGCGAGCCCGATGATGTTGCACTACCCGGCTGCGATACGCTGATTCAATATATGGGTGGCCAAGAGGCGATCGATACGGCGCGCAGACTTATCGCGCATGGAAAGTCTCCGGACACACCCGTGGTCGCAATTGAAAATGTCAGTCGCAATGATGAGCGCATTATTCGGCTCTCACTCGCAGAGATGGTGCATGGCTTACCTACCGGTGAAGGCCCTGTACTCGTCATGATTGGCGAGGCCTTGAGAGAACGATCAGACATTTGATCCGCTAAACGAACGCGTAGTAAAGCCACTACATTCTTTCGTGATTCGATTCGATATCACCGACATATCAGCATCTCGCTGATCAAATCTCGCCACTACAACTATCTTCCGATGCATTGTCACGGCTCCTTGATTTTGATGCGGGGTGTCGTTGATGGGCCAGATCTACACAATCAAGAGAAAGCCACTGCAGGGAAAGCGTGACTACCGGACACGCCGCGTGTGGTCCTTAAAAGAAAAGCAGGAAATCCTAGCGCTAGCAAAGCAGACCAGCACGCTGAATGCTGCGCGAGTCTTTGATTTGGATATTCGACTGCTGTTCCAGTGGCGTGCACATGAACGCATGGGCGAGCTCGCGAAGCATACGTGGAAAGACCCCGGTCGCCCGAAACGCCGCAACCGCCCCCGGGACGAACAAAAACTGACTGAAATCGCCGAAATGGCGGATGAGGATTTCTGATGTCTAGTTTTCCGAGAAGGATAAGTAGTTTCTTACTGCCTGTCGTCACACTACCTGTGGCTGCCGAGGACGTCACAGAACTGGTGAAGAGTTCTCAACTATTTCGTCTGATACCGGAAGAGAAGACACACTTTGTTGAAGCGAGTGATCGGCTTAAGAAATTTAGACATTGAGCCGACAATTTGCATTGAATCTTTAAGCCTTCGTCGCTTTCATATGAGGGGTCGCGAATATGGAGGATCATCACGTTCAATAAAAAACCGCTGAAAGGAAAGCGTGACTACCGGCCCGCCGCGTATGGTCACTGCAGCAGAAAATCGCCATTTATAGATGATGCCCCCCTCAGGAGTCGACGAGCATGAGAAATCTGTTGGGGGACCTCTGGCGAACCACAAAACAGATGAACGTCGATACCTTCATTCCATTCAATGCCCTTACAGTGAATACCGATTCAACATCCCGACACATTTGATTCGCTTGATCTATTAACGAACGAACGTAAATCGTTCGTTAGTCGGATTTTCTGTTGACGCAATCAAGCGACGTATTTTCTATCAACATGAGTATTTCAAAAACTTTGGTTGCCTATCCTAATGAAATTCCCCAAATTTTTTTGAGATGCGTCACTATCGCTCCTTTCTTTCAAGGAGCCTGCTATGTCAACTATTCCTAACTTCTTCCGCCTCACCGTTCTCGTCCTGTCGATTTTCTTTTGTGCGCTGACTACTGGCTGCGCTTCAATCACTAGTGGCAAGCATCAACCCGTATCAGTAAATGCGGTCTGCGACGGCGAGACAGTCGTAGAGGCAAGCTGCACACTGATGAATGACAAGGGAAGCTGGTATGTGAAGACACCAGGGTCGGTGATGATCCAAAAGGCATTTGGCGACCTAGCTATCGATTGCAAGAAGGGCGATTCCGTTGCATCGACCAAGTTTCAGTCAAAGAGCAATACCGGCGTGTGGGGCAACATCCTTGCGGGCGGAGTCATTGGCTATGCGGTTGATGCAGGAAGCGGTGCAGGCTTTGACTACCCATCAACGATGACGGTAACGATGAATCCGCCATGCTCAGGGAAAGACACAAAGATCTCTGCTCAGGCAAGCGAAAAGTAAACACATCAGAAAATTCGAGGTTGATCACTGGCAGACAAGATCACACATTTTCTTCATTAGAAAATGAAATTCTATCCGGACAAGAAAGATTTCAAAAATTCTTTGAGAATTTAAATCACATTTAAATCTCATTTGAATTTAATTTCATAGAAAAACAGTTTCCCAATTAAGCACATCTATTGTGATCGGAATACTGCTCTTAAATCACTATATCTTATTTGGTACCTAAACGACTTTGCCAAAAAAGTATCCAATTTTTAAAAGTGTGAAACACCACAATCGCCAACTCGAGGAAATCGACGCTGCCGAAGAGGAAGCATAGATGGATAGCTAGAAATTCTCTTACTGCTTAAATCAGAATTTTGCGGTATTGCGATACATCAAGCTTTGAGCGATCTTTAGCGCCCTCCCGGCGACGATTGACTTCGTATTCGAGACTACTGCGAAGACGTCTTCAAAGACGTTAGTCATCGCTTCTCTTATCACTTATTGAAATGAATTGATTGATTCGTTGGGACAGTAATTTTTATGAGTATCTGGATTAACCGCTTGTTAGTACTAGTTCTTATGAATTTTATGGTCTCAGCGAATGCTGAGGACGTCACTGCACTGGTGAAGAGTTCTCAATCATTTCACCTGACACCGGAAGAGAAGGCACGCTTTGTTGAAGCGAGTGATCGGTTTGAGAAATATGAAATTCCGAAAAAAATAGACATAAGATCTGTCTACTGGCTCGATAACGAGCGGCTGGCTTTCTCTTCGCGGAAGTATCCCGGTTGGGAGGCAAAGCCAAATGAAATGTCGAGAGTTATCACCTACAACGTGACGACAGGCGAGATTATAGACAGTGGTTATCGAGGTGTACTGAAGTGTCTAAACCATCTGGGGGATATGCTACTGGCGCAGTCGGAGAAAGAATCAGGCGCATTAATAAAATTAAAAGAATACCGGTGGTTCAATGGTAAGTGGGGGCAATCACTCAAGCCGACTGAGTACGCCGAATATTCTTATATTACGAACCATCTTTGTAGCTTGGTACCTGAAGGCGATCCGATTTTTGCCATACCGCCAGAAAAGCAGCCGCCCGGATTTTCCAATGTCATGCCTTTACTTCCAGAACATGGCGCTCTTGAAACAACCGTAATAAGAAACAATCAGGGTCAGATTGAGGATCAATTACACCTGATTAAACCAGATGGAAAACGCTTACTCATCGGGAATCGCAGACTCAACGAATTCTATTTCACTTATCTACCTTGGAATGAGACCTATCTGGAAACTGTGGTCAGTCCCCGCATTCCTCGCCTCATTTCCCCCTCGGGAGAAGTGAGTTGCCCTATCGCGCCAGTTCTGCTGCGGGTATGGGGAATGACGATCGGTGGGTATGCAACTAGCTATGTCACTCGTGTCGGCATGCTCTGGGGTGTTCAGCTGTGGGCACATTACTGGCGAAAGCAAGGCATCTTCTTGCAAACCAACGAAGGCTTGCTGCGCATTGAAGTTGGTCAGCATGCAGGGCCAATCAAGATCTCTCCGAATGGTTGCATGGTTCACGCTCAAGTCGTTCGAGGTGACTCCTCCAGAGCAGCCCCAAGGTCTCAGATTCGCGTAGTAATTAACGTCTGCAAGAAAATTGAACAATGACCAATACAAGCCTGTATCAGCATGAAAAAACGCCATCGTCTGAAGGATATGTTTTTCTATTGGAGCGTGCTCTGGCAGTAAGCAGCAATGGCTTCCAGCACCGCCGGGCTTTCGCCAACCGCCGCGGCCACACTTAACTGAACGGAGGGATATGCCGACCGTAATTCTTCAATCATCTCTGGCAAGTCACGGACGACATGACTACCCTGCCCGAAAAATACGGGTACGACGCTGATCTTGCCGCATCCGTTTGCTACCAAAGTGGCGACCACTTCGGGTAGCCTTGGCTCCATTAACTCAAGAAACGCTAATTCAATCGCCGTATCCGGTAACTGGTCACGCAGCATCGCTTGCAGCCGCTGAAACGGCTGCGCCCAGCTTGCCGCACGCGCACCATGCGCAAAAAGGATGAGTGCAGTTTGTTGATTCATTAATGTCTCTCCACCCAGCGAAGTGCAGCAATCGCTGCCACTAAAAACAGTAAGCTGGGTAATGCCGCCGTTGCAAATGGCGGCCATGTATTTAGAAGCCCGATATGGGAAAACAGGCTATTCGTGAGGTGAAAGCCCATACCGATCATGATACCGACAAATACCTTGAGCGACAGGCCACCGCTACGCGCCTGCATGTACGCAAAGGGTAAAGCAAGTACCATCATCACCAAAGGCGTGATCGGGTAAAGCAATTTCGTCCACAGCGCGATATCGTACTGCTCGCTGCGCTGCTGATTCTTCTTGAGATGATGGCTGTACTGCGCCAGATCGA
>JAIXQV010000144.1 GCA_027485535.1 Oxalobacteraceae bacterium
ACCGGCGGTGAAGCAGCCACCGTCGCCCGTCATCACGATGACGCGTATTGCATCGTTGGTAGCCGCTTCCTTCAACGCATCAGCGGCAGATTGATACATCGCTGCAGTGATTGCATTCTTTTTTTGCGGCCGATTGAATGCGAGCGTGGCAACAGCACCTTCGACCTCGAAGCGGATCATGCTCAGACCTTTTCGAATATACCGGCGGCGCCCATACCGGTACCAACGCACATGGTGAGCATGCCGTACTTTAAATTGCGACGTCTGAGTCCGTGAATCACCGTCGCCGCACGAATTGCGCCAGTGGCACCCAGCGGATGACCTAATGCGATCGCACCACCCAGCGGGTTAACTTTTGCTGTATCGAGTCCAAGATCATTACAAACTGCGAGAGCTTGTGCGGCAAAGGCTTCATTCAGTTCGATCCAATCCAATTGGTCTTGGGTCAGGCCCGCGTGTTTCAAGGCCACAGGTATCGCCTCTTTGGGGCCAATACCCATAATCTCCGGCGGAACGCCACGAATCGAAAATGACATGAAGCGAGCTAAGGGTGTGAGATTGAATTGCTTGAGAATTTTTTCACTCACCAAGATCAATGCACCTGCGCCATCAGAGGTTTGCGAACTATTACCCGCGGTGACGCTGCCCTTTGCGGCAAACACGGGCTTCAACTTGGCCAGACCTTCCATCGTCGTGTCAGCCCGTATGCCTTCATCCTGAGTGATGGTGCGGGTCTTGATGTCAATCTCACCGGTGGCAAGATTAGGAAATTTCTCGACTACCTCGACCGGCGTAATCTCCTCGGCACGCTCACCATTTTCAATCGCAGCGACTGCTCGGCGATGCGACTCGACCGCGAATGCATCTTGCGCTTCGCGCGTGATCTTCCATTGTTGCGCGACTTTCTCTGCGGTGAGGCCCATACCGTAGGCCATACCAATATTTTCATCGCGGAAGATACCTGCATTGAATGAGGGGTGATAACCCATCAGTGGCACCACGGACATTGACTCCACACCCGCAGCGATCATCACATCCGCCTCGCCGATACGGATACGATCTGCTGCCATAGCGACTGCAGTCAAACCAGAAGCGCAGTAGCGGTTGACAGTGACACCCCCTACCGTATTTGGCAATCCGGCGAGTAGCACTGCCATGCGCGCGACATTCAAACCTTGCTCTGCTTCGGGGAAGGCACAGCCAACAATCGCATCTTCGATCGTTGCAGGGTCAAGTGCTGGCACTTGCGCCAGCGCTGCTTTCAGTGTGTGCACTAAAAGATCATCTGGCCGGGTATGGCGGAACACACCACGCGGCGCTTTACCAATCGGCGTGCGAATGGCAGAGACGATGTAGGCATCTTGGACTTGTTTGCTCATGTTGAATCCTTAGTTCCTAACTGGCTTGCCGGTCTGCAGCATGCCCATAATGCGCTCCTGCGTCTTCGGATGCGCTAGTAAAGCAATGAATGCCGCGCGCTCACGGTCTAGCAGCCACTGCTCGGAAACGCGGCTGCCGGGTTCGATATCGCCACCGCTCACGACTTCTGCAATCAACTCGCCGATATGCATATCGTGCGCAGAGATAAAGCTGCCATCCCGCATATTCACCAATTGCGCTTTGATCGTCGCGCTGCCGTAGCGACCAGTCACTGGAATCAAGGAGGCAAGTGGCGGACGGTATCCTGCATCCGCCAAAGCCAGTGCCTGCGTACTCGCCACATGCAGCAGCTCATGCGGATGCAGCACGATGACATCGCCTTTCGACAGATAACCCATCTTCTTCGCTTCCATCGCGGATTTCGACACGGCGGCTGTCGCTGCATTCATATAACGCTGCTTCAAGAATTGCAGAATGTCATTGCCTTTCGCCTCACGCGCAGAGCGCAATGCAATTTCTTTCAAGCCACCGCCCGCGGGTACCAGACCGACACCGACTTCCACCAAGCCCGCATAAGACTCTAGCAAGGCAACACGCCGGCTTGCATGCATCATGAGCTCACAACCACCACCGAGTGCCAAACCACCGACAGCAGCGACCACCGGCACGTTGGCGTATTTCACGCGCATCATCGCATTTTGAAAACGTGCGACAAACGGCTCGATGGCTTTCGCACCACCTGACATGAAGAGGGGCAGCATGGACTGCAGATCAGCGCCCGCTGAAAACGCACCGCCCTCGGCAGAGTCGGCATGCCAGATCACCAATGCGCGGTAGTTCTGCTCTGCTTCATCAATCGCCCGCTCCAAGCCAGCGATGACGTCTGGGCCAAGCACATGCAGCTTGGTCTTGGTCGAGAAAATCAATAAACCATCGTTCTGGTGCCAGAGCCGCACAGCATCATCTTCATGCACCGTGGTACCAGCACTACGCCCATGCGGCGTGTTCGATCCAACCAGTGGCGCACGGAATAATTGCCGCGCATAGACCGGCAAGTCGGCGCGTGGCACGTCCGCTTTGCGCAGGGCTGACCAAGAACCGGCTGCGGAATGCACGCCGTCACGACCATCGAATACCCACGCGGGCAACGGCGCACTCGAGAGTGCATTGCCCGCATCGATATCTTCCTTCACCCATTGCGCGACCTGCTGCCAACCTGCGGATTGCCATAATTCAAATGGCCCTTGCTGCCAGCCGAAGCCCCAGCGCAGCGCAAAGTCGACATCGCGCGCGTTGTCGGCAATCGACTCAAGGTGAACCGCGATGTAGTGAAAGCTGTCGCGGAAAATCGCCCACAGAAATTGGGCTTGCGGATGCGTCGAGTCATGCAGCGCCTTGATGCGTTTCGACGGATCTTTCTCTTTCAATATGCGAACGATCAGCTCGTCAGCCTTGGCGCCGGAAGCCACATAGTCATCACTAGCCGCGTCATAGCGCAGAATCTCTTTGCCTGCTTTTTTGAAAAATCCGGCGCCTGTTTTTTGCCCAAGCTTGCCATCGGCAATCAGTTTGGCGAGTGCAGTCGGTGGCTGATAAAGCGAGTGGAAAGGGTCGTCCGGCAGCTTATCGGTCATGGTGCGAATCACATGACCCAAGGTGTCCAGCCCCACCACATCAGCCGTGCGGAAAGTGCCGGACTTGGCGCGGCCGAGTTTTGAACCAGTGAGATCATCAACCAAGTCGTAGCTGAGACCATATTTTTCAGCCTCATGCATGGTGGCCAGCATGCCGAAGACACCGACACGGTTAGCGATGAAGTTCGGCGTATCAATTGCTCGCACCACGCCTTTGCCGAGCGTGCTGGTCAAGAATGTTTCTAGCTGATCGAGAATATGCGGCTGGGTCGCGGCGGTCGGAATCAGCTCCACTAAATGCATGTAGCGCGGTGGATTGAAGAAATGCACCCCACAGAAGCGGCTACGTAATTCATCCGGCAGCGCGCTTGCTAACTCGGTGATGGATAGGCCCGAGGTATTGGTGGCAAATATCGCGTGTGGCGCAATATGCGCACCGATTTTTGCGTATAGCTGATGCTTCCAATCCATACGCTCGGCAATCGCCTCGATAATCAGATCTGCTTGGAGCAGCTTGTCGAGATGGTCATCGAAGTTTGCGGTTTCGATCAGTTCAGCTTGCGCGCTGTCTGCCAGAGGTGCAGGGCTTAATTTTTTGAGTTGCTCGATGGCGCGCATCACCAGCGCGTCGCGCGGCTGGCCTTCTTTGCCCGGCAGGTCAAACAGAATGACTGGCACACGCGCGTTAATGCAGTGCGCCGCAATCTGCGCACCCATCACGCCAGCACCGAGCACGGCGACTTTTTTTACGATGAAATTATTCACGAAACCGAACTCCCGACGATTGATATCTTTGATCAGCACTTCTTTAGAACAAGCTCTCGTCCATCTCCATTAGATTCTTCACGCCGGATCGCGCCTGCCGGATCAGCATGGCTGTCTCTGGCAGTAGCCGCCCGAAATAAAACCGCGCAGTCGCCAGCTTGGCTTTATAAAAATCATCACCACTATTTTGCTTATCCAGCGCAATCTTCGCCATGCGCGCAAAGAAGTACGCAAATACCAAGTGGCCCACCACCCTGAGATAAGGCACCGCAGCACCGCCTACCTCGTCGCGGTTCATGAACGCCTTCATGCCGATTTCCATCGACAGTTTGGTGACCTTGTCACCGATGTCTGCCAGCGGCGTGATGAACTCCGCCATCTTCTCGTCAGTGCCGTGTTGCTCGACAAAGGCCTTGATTTGATCACCAAACTTGCGCAGCTTCGCGCCATTATCCATCAGCACCTTGCGCCCCAGCAGATCGAGTGACTGTATGGTGTTGGTGCCCTCATAAATCATGTTGATACGCGCATCACGCACATACTGCTCCATACCCCACTCGGCGATGTAACCATGACCGCCATAGACCTGCAGTGCCTCGGAGCACGCGATCCAGGCGTTATCTGTCAAAAACGCCTTGATGATCGGTGTCAGTAGCGAGACTTCGTCAGCGGCTTCTTTGCGCACATCGGGGTCGGGATGGCTCAGCTCACGATCGATCAGCATTGCCACATAGGCGGTAAAGGCGCGGCCACCCTCGGCGTAGGCACGCGCAGTCAGCAGCATGCGCCGCACATCAGGGTGCACGATGATGGGGTCGGCAGCCTTGTCGGTGGCTTTCGGTCCGGTCAGGCTGCGGCTTTGCAAGCGGTCGCGCGCATAAGCCACCGCATTTTGATAAGCGACCTCAGTCAGCCCGAGTGATTGCATGCCCACGCCCAAGCGCGCCGCATTCATCATGACGAACATCGCATTCAGCCCGCGATGCGGCTCGCCCACCAGCCAGCCGGTCGCGTCATCCAAGCTGATCTGACAAGTGGCATTCGCGTGAATACCCATCTTGTGCTCAATCGCGCTACAGAAAATCGGGTTGCGCTCACCGGGCGCGCCACTCGCATCCGGCAGAAACTTCGGCACCACAAACAGAGAAATTCCCTTGGTCCCCGCAGGCGCATCTGGTAGACGGGCCAGCACCAGGTGAATGATGTTGGCGGCCAGATCATGCTCGCCGGCCGAGATGAATATCTTGCTACCCGATAAGCGGTAGCTGCCATCGGGCTGCGGCGTGGCCTTACTCTTCAACAGACCAAGGTCGGTCCCGCAATGCGGCTCGGTGAGACACATGGTGCCGGTCCACTCACCCGACACCAACTTCGGCAAGTACAAGGCTTTCTGCTCTGCCGTGCCATGGGCGTGCAAGCACTCGTAGGCCCCATGCGACAAGCCGGGGTACATGGTCCAGGCCTGGTTGGATGAGTTCAGCATCTCGTAGAAAGCATTATTCAGGGTGATGGGCAGACCCTGACCACCAAACTCGGGGTCACACGCCAGTGAGGGCCAGCCCGCCTCGACATATTGCCGATAGGCCTCTTTGAAACCCGTAGGGGTAGTGACGCTGTGGCTAGCAGGATCGAAGTGGCAGCCTTCGCGGTCGCCCGAATGATTTAAGGGAAACAGTACCTCGGCGGTGAACTTGCCGCCTTCTTCCAGCACTTGATTAATGGTGTCCCCGTCAAGATCGGCATGTACCGGCAATTGTGCGAATGCCTGTTCGACCTCCAGCAGTTCATGTAATACGAATTGCATATCGCGCAGCGGTGGTTGGTAGCGGGGCATGCGGGTCTCCTGATACTGGGGATGATGAAAGAAAGATAAGAATTAATTGAGCAAATTGTAGTCAATCAGAGCGACACACAGCGTAGCGCGAGCCACCATTGTCGTGGGTGTTGCTTGCCGGCGCGATGCCTTAACGCTGCGCTAGGCACATCAGCTATCTAACCACGAGAGCGGTCTAACTGGCGCCGATCACGTTTAGTGGGCCGGCCATGGATCGTATCGGCCGGTTCAGTGAAAAGCTTTCGCCGCTCGGCTTGTTCTTGCTGCCGCTGCAGACCCTCGGGGGTGTCCTCGTATAACTGCCGCGCCACCGTTGCCGGGCCGCGCTTGTCCGACAAGGCCAACACCCGCACTTGCCACTCGGTGCTGCCGTTATCAATATCCAGCAGCTCGCCCAGCTTCAA
>JAIXQV010000110.1 GCA_027485535.1 Oxalobacteraceae bacterium
CGTACCAAGGTGTACGAGAACCTGGTCAAGGGCGACCACGTGATCGACGCCGGCATGCCGGAATCCTTCAACGTTCTGGTGAAGGAAATCCGCTCGCTCGGTATCGACATCGACCTCGAACGCGACTAACAAGCCGTCTGGCCACCGGCCGCCCCGCAAGGGGCGGTCTGCAGCAAAGATATATTTTTCACGCCACTGTGGAGTGATACATGAAAGCACTGCTCGATCTATTCAAGCAAGTACAGCAAAACGAACAATTCGATGCGATCAAGATTGGTCTTGCCTCGCCCGACAAAATTCGTTCCTGGTCGTACGGCGAAGTAAAAAAGCCAGAAACCATCAACTACCGTACGTTCAAGCCGGAGCGTGATGGCCTGTTCTGCGCCAAGATCTTTGGCCCCATTAAGGACTATGAATGCTTGTGCGGTAAGTACAAGCGCCTGAAGCACCGCGGCGTCATCTGCGAAAAGTGCGGCGTTGAAGTCACGCTGGCCAAAGTTCGTCGTGAGCGCATGGGTCATATCGAGCTCGCGTCGCCGGTCGCGCATATCTGGTTCCTGAAGTCCTTGCCATCCCGCCTAGGCATGGTGTTGGATATGACTCTGCGAGACATCGAGCGCGTGTTGTACTTCGAAGCCTACGTCGTGACCGATCCTGGCATGACCCCGCTGAAAAAGTGCCAGATCATGTCCGAGGATGATTACGCGGCCAAATACGAAGAATTCGGCGACGACTTCACCGCATTCATGGGTGCCGAAGGCGTCCGTGAGTTGCTACGCACGATCGATATCGATCGCGAAGCTGAGCAGTTGCGTACCGATTTGCGCGAGTCGAAGTCGGAAGCCAAGATCAAGAAATACGCCAAGCGCCTAAAGGTGCTTGAGGCATTCCAGCGCTCTGGTATCAAGCCTGAGTGGATGATCATGGAAGTGCTGCCGGTGCTACCGCCCGAGTTGCGCCCACTGGTGCCGCTGGATGGTGGCCGTTTTGCGACGTCCGATCTGAACGATCTCTATCGTCGCGTCATCAACAGAAACAACCGTCTCAAGCGTTTGATGGAGCTGCGCGCCCCAGAAATCATTACGCGTAACGAAAAGCGCATGCTGCAAGAGGCTGTCGACTCATTACTCGACAACGGTCGTCGCGGTAAGGCAATGACCGGCGCTAACAAGCGACCGCTCAAGTCACTCGCAGAGATGATCAAAGGCAAGGGTGGTCGTTTCCGTCAAAACTTGCTCGGCAAGCGCGTCGACTACTCGGGCCGTTCGGTTATCGTGGTTGGCCCACAGCTCAAACTGCATCAGTGTGGTTTGCCGAAGCTGATGGCGCTCGAGCTGTTCAAGCCCTTCATTTTCAACAAGCTTGAACTGATGGGTCTGGCCACCACGATCAAGGCAGCCAAGAAACTGGTTGAGCTGCAAGAACCGATCGTCTGGGACATTCTCGAAGAAGTGATCCGTGAGCACCCGGTGATGTTGAACCGTGCTCCGACGTTGCACCGTCTGGGTATCCAATCTTTCGAGCCCGTACTAATCGAAGGTAAAGCGATTCAGCTGCACCCGCTGGTTTGCGCGGCATTTAACGCTGACTTTGACGGTGACCAGATGGCGGTGCACGTGCCACTGTCGATCGAAGCGCAGATGGAAGCGCGCACGCTGATGCTGGCGTCGAACAATGTGCTGTTCCCGTCCAACGGCGAGCCGTCAATCGTCCCGTCGCAAGATATCGTGTTGGGTCTTTATTACGCAACGCGTGAAAAGACCAACGGCAAAGGCGAAGGCATGGCCTTCCAGGACGTGTCTGAAGTCATCCGCGCCTACGACAACAAGGAAGTCGAGCTGACTTCGCGCGTCACCGTGCGAGTTAACGAGTACTTGCGTGTTGCCGGTACAGACGAGTTCGAGAAAAAGATTCAGCGGGTCGAGACAACGGTGGGTCGCGCCATCCTTTCCGAGATCTTGCCGAAGGGACTGCCTTTCTCGGCGCTGAATCGCGCCTTGAAGAAGAAAGAAATTTCTAAGCTGATTAACATTTCGTTCCGTAAGTGCGGCTTGCGCGCGACTGCGGTGTTTGCCGATCAGCTGATGCAATCCGGTTTCCGTTTGGCGACCCGTGCGGGTATCTCGATTTGCGTCGACGATATGCTGGTACCGCCACAGAAGGCGACCATCATTTCTCAAGCCGAGCAGGAAGTTAAGCAGATTGAGCAGCAGTACTCTTCTGGCTTGGTCACCGCAGGCGAGCGCTACAACAAAGTGGTCGATATCTGGGGCAAGGCTGGTGATGAAGTCGGCAAGGCCATGATGGAGCAGCTGAAGGTTGAGAGCGTCGTCAAGCGCGATGGTTCGACTGGCACACAAGAATCGTTCAACGCGATTTACATGATGGCCGACTCCGGCGCACGTGGTTCGGCGGCGCAGATTCGTCAGCTGGCGGGTATGCGTGGTCTGATGGCGAAGCCGGATGGCTCCATTATTGAAACGCCGATTACTGCGAACTTCCGCGAAGGTTTGAATGTTTTGCAGTACTTCATCTCCACGCACGGTGCGCGTAAAGGCTTGGCTGATACCGCGCTGAAAACCGCGAACTCCGGTTATTTGACCCGCCGTCTGGTCGACGTCACTCAGGACTTGGTGGTGGTCGAAGATGATTGCGGCACAGTGAACGGTACTGCGATGAAGGCCTTGGTCGAGGGTGGCGAAGTGATCGAGCCGTTGCGCGATCGTATCCTTGGTCGTGTCGTCGCAACGGATGTCGTGAATCCAGAGACACAGGAGACTGTGTACGAAGCGGGTTCGTTGCTGGATGAAGATGCGGTTGAAGACATCGAGCGTCTTGGTATCGACGAGGTGAAAGTACGTACAGCACTGACTTGCGATACTCGCTACGGCTTGTGCGCTAAGTGCTACGGCCGCGATTTGGGTCGCGGCTCGATGGTCAACGTCGGCGAAGCCGTGGGCGTGATTGCTGCGCAGTCGATCGGCGAGCCGGGCACCCAGTTGACCATGCGTACCTTCCACATCGGTGGTGCAGCGTCGCGTGCAGCGGTTGCCTCATCGGTCGAGGCGAAGTCGAACGGTACGGTCCGCTTCACTGCAACGATGCGCTATGTCACCAATGGCAAGGGTGATCAGATTGTTATCTCGCGTTCAGGCGAAGTGCTGATTACTGATGATCATGGTCGTGAGCGCGAGCGTCATAAAGTGCCGTACGGTGCGACGCTCATCGTCAAAGATGGTCAAGTGATCAAAGCAGGTACTGCACTTGCCAACTGGGATCCGCTGACGCGTCCGATCATCACCGAGTACGCAGGTACGGTGAAGTTCGAAAACGTCGAAGAGGGCTCGACGGTTGCCAAGCAGATTGACGAAGTAACTGGTCTTTCGACGCTGGTCGTGATTGATGCCAAACGTCGCAGCACCACCACGCGTGCCATGCGTCCGCAGGTGAAACTGCTTAACGAACTGGGGCAGGAAGTCAAAATCGCGGGTACCGATCACCCAGTAACCATCGGCTTCCAAGTCGGTGCGCTGATTACCGTTAAAGATGGTCAGCCGGTGTCGGTGGGTGAGGTGTTGGCGCGTATCCCGACTGAATCGCAGAAGACGCGTGACATCACGGGTGGTTTGCCGCGAGTGGCTGAATTGTTCGAGGCGCGCTCACCCAAAGATGCCGGCATGTTGGCTGAAGTGACCGGTACCGTGGCATTCGGCAAAGAGACCAAGGGTAAGCAGCGTCTCGAAATCACCGACATGGACGGTAACAAGCATGAGTTCCTGATTACCAAAGATAAGCAGGTGCTGGTGCATGATGGTCAAGTCGTGAATAAAGGCGAGATGATTGTTGATGGTCCCGCTGACCCGCAGGACATTCTTCGTCTGCTAGGCGCTGAAGCGCTTGCGCGCTACATCGTCGACGAGGTGCAAGATGTTTATCGTCTACAGGGTGTGAAGATCAACGACAAGCATATCGAAGTGATCGTGCGCCAGATGTTGCGTCGGGTACAGGTCGCGGATGCTGGCGACACCGCGTACATCCCGGGCGAGCAAGTGGAGCGTTCGGAATTGCTGGACGAAAACGATCGCGTGACCGCCGAGGGCAAGCGACCAGCAACATTCGAAAACGTGCTGCTGGGTATTACCAAGGCATCGCTGTCGACTGATTCGTTTATCTCAGCGGCGTCGTTCCAGGAAACCACCCGCGTGCTCACCGAAGCTGCGATCATGGGCAAGAAAGACACCCTGCGCGGCCTGAAGGAAAACGTGATCGTGGGCCGCCTGATCCCTGCTGGTACTGGTCTGGCCTTCCACCGGGCACGCAAGGAGAAGGAAACTTGGGAAGCCGAGGAGCGCGCAACCATGTTGCAGGCAGAGGCTGCGCGTGCGCTGCAGGAGGCTGAGGCTGCGACCGCAACACCTGTCGACGGCGATACCGAGGCCTGACGATAAATCAGCCTTCGAAAGAATCGGCCCGGGACTCCCGGGCCGATTTCATGGCAAATCGGTAACATTAGCTTAGGTTGACGCCGAGTATTCCACCATTTATACTCGCGAGTTCTCGAATTTAAGCTCGCTCGGGCTTAAGCGCTCTTTGGTCTGTTTTTCAGTCCCCGACGCTTTTTTCCGTGCCGGCAGTTAGCGGCAGCGCAAGCTATTGCATTCCGCTCAAAGGCGAGCCGTATCCCCGAAACCGGGGTCTTAAAACTTTTTTAATTTTTGTTGGGTTGAATAACCGATGCCAACCATTAGCCAACTGATTCGCAAGCCACGTACCTCGGTGCGTGTAAAGAGCAAATCGCCTGCGCTCCAAAATAGCCCGCAAAAGCGTGGTGTCTGTACTCGCGTCTACACCACGACGCCGAAAAAACCGAATTCTGCGCTGCGTAAAGTCGCCAAGGTTCGTCTCACCAACGGGTTTGAGGTCATCTCATACATCGGTGGTGAAGGCCACAACCTGCAAGAGCACAGTGTTGTGTTGATCCGTGGCGGCCGTGTGAAGGATTTGCCGGGTGTGCGCTACCACATGGTGCGTGGCTCGCTCGATACGCAGGGCGTCAAAGATCGTAAGCAGGCGCGCTCGAAATACGGTGCCAAGCGCGGTAAGGCTGCTGCAGCCAAGTAATCGTTATAAGTTTAGTCAAGAATGTCTGCAGCTTAGCTGTAGTCCCCAGCGGCCTAGAAGGCCGAGTAAGTGAATGGGTTATAGGCCCATTCGTGGCGATGCGAAAGCTTCGCCGACTGAAGATTGAAAGGAATCGTTATGCCACGTCGTCGTGAAGTTCCCAAACGCGAAATCCTGCCAGATCCAAAATTCGGCAATGTCGATGTCGCGAAGTTCGTTAACGTGCTGATGCTCTCCGGCAAGAAATCGGTAGCCGAAAACATCATCTACGGCGCGTTTTCCCAGATTCAGACCAAAACCGGTAAAGACCCGCTGGAAGTTTTTGCTGCCGCGATCGGCAACTGCAAGCCAATGGTTGAGGTCAAATCCCGGCGTGTTGGCGGTGCGAACTATCAAGTGCCGGTCGAAGTGCGTCCGGTTCGTCGGATGGCACTTTCGATGCGTTGGTTGCGCGAAGCTGCGAACAAGCGCGGTGAAAAGTCGATGTCCTTGCGTTTGGCAGGTGAGTTGCTCGACGCCGCGGAAGGCCGTGGCGGCGCAATGAAGAAGCGCGACGAGGTGCACCGTATGGCAGAAGCGAACAAGGCGTTCTCGCATTTCCGCTTCTGATGCAGGCGGCGGCGTTCTGACACGCCGCCCGACCCCGAATCTGATCCCGGATAGGCCTCTCGATGAGGCCCCGGTTTCGACAATTGAGAAAGTGTAGGACTGATCATGGCCCGCAAGACCCCTATTGAGCGTTATCGCAATATCGGTATCTCTGCTCACATCGACGCTGGTAAGACCACCACCACCGAGCGCATCCTTTTCTACACCGGCGTAAACCACAAAATCGGTGAGGTGCACGATGGCGCCGCGACCATGGACTGGATGGAGCAGGAACAAGAGCGCGGGATCACCATTACCTCCGCAGCGACTACCTGCTTCTGGAAGGGGATGGCGAATAACTTCGCTGAGCACCATATCAACATCATCGACACCCCTGGCCACGTTGACTTTACGATTGAGGTCGAGCGCTCCATGCGCGTGCTCGACGGTGCATGCATGGTGTATTGCGCTGTGGGTGGGGTGCAGCCACAGTCCGAGACTGTGTGGCGCCAAGCTAACAAATATGGAGTTCCACGTCTGGCGTTCGTCAACAAGATGGATCGTACCGGCGCGAACTTCTTCAAGGTCTACGAGCAGATGCGTAGCCGCTTGAAGGCTAACCCTGTGCCCATTCAGGTGCCGATTGGTGCTGAAGAAAATTTCACCGGCGTGATCGATCTGGTGAAGATGAAGGCGATTATCTGGGACGATGCGACCCAAGGCATGAAATTCAACTACGAAGACATTCCCGCTGATCTGGCTGATGTTGCCGCCGAGTGGCGCGAGAAGATGGTTGAAGTCGCCGCCGAGTCCAGCGAAGAGCTAATGAACAAATATCTCGAAGACGGCGATCTGTCGGAAGAAGATATCAAGAAAGCCTTGCGCACTCGTACCATCGCCGGAGAGATCGTGCCGATGTTGTGCGGTACTGCGTTCAAGAATAAAGGCGTGCAAGCAATGCTCGACGCAGTCATCGAATATCTGCCATCGCCAGTCGATATTCCGCCGGTAATGGGTACCGATGACAACGAGCAACCAGCAAGCCGCAAGGCCGACGACGGCGAGAAATTCTCGGCGTTGGCATTCAAAATCATGACCGATCCATTTGTGGGTCAGCTGATTTTCTTCCGCGTCTACTCTGGCGTGGTGAATTCGGGCGATACCATCTACAACCCGGTCAAGAGTAAGAAAGAGCGCGTCGGTCGTATTCTGCAAATGCACGCCAACCAGCGCGAAGAGATCAAGGAAGTCCGCGCGGGTGATATCGCTGCAGCGGTTGGTCTGAAAGAAGCAACCACCGGTGACACTCTGTGTGATCCGAGTGCAGTAATCACGCTCGAGCGTATGGTGTTCCCGGAGCCGGTGATTTCGCAGGCAGTTGAGCCCAAGACCAAGGCCGACCAAGAAAAAATGGGCATCGCGCTGAATCGCTTGGCGCAGGAAGATCCGTCGTTCCGCGTCAAGACCGACGAAGAATCAGGTCAGACCATCATCTCGGGTATGGGCGAATTGCACCTTGAGATTATTGTTGACCGTATGCGACGTGAATTCGGTGTCGAAGCGACTGTCGGTAAGCCTCAGGTCGCATACCGCGAGACGATTCGTAAAATTTGCGAAGAAATCGAAGGCAAGTTCGTCAAGCAGTCGGGTGGTCGCGGTCAGTATGGCCACGTGGTGCTGAAGATCGAGCCACAGGAACCAGGCAAGGGTTTCGAGTTTGTCGACGCGATCAAAGGCGGTGTGGTGCCTCGCGAATACATCCCGGCAGTTGAGAAGGGTGTTGTCGAAACACTGCCAGTCGGCGTGTTAGCGGGCTACCCAGTGGTGGACGTCAAGGTCACCCTGTTCTTCGGTTCGTACCATGACGTCGACTCCAATGAAAACGCCTTCCGTATGGCGGCGTCAATGGCGTTCAAAGATGGCTGCCGCAAGGCCCAGCCAGTACTGCTCGAGCCGATGATGGCGGTTGAAGTTGAGACTCCAGAAGATTACGCCGGTACCGTGATGGGTGACTTGTCGTCACGCCGCGGCATGGTGCAAGGCATGGATGAAATCCCAGGTGGTGGTGGCAAGATTATTCGTGCAGAAGTGCCATTGTCTGAGATGTTCGGCTACTCCACTTCTTTGCGTTCGGCGACTCAAGGTCGTGCGACTTACTCAATGGAGTTCAAGCACTATTCCGAAGCGCCGAAGAACGTCACTGACGCAATCATTACCTCCAAAGGCAAGTAATTTAAGAGTCAACCGGGACCTGTTCTGGTACTTGGGCGAATTTAGTAAATCGTTCTTTTTGAAGGAAGAAAAATCATGGCAAAAGGCAAGTTTGAGCGGACGAAGCCGCACGTGAATGTGGGGACGATTGGTCACGTTGATCATGGCAAGACGACGTTGACGGCGGCGATTGCGACCGTGTTGTCGGCGAAGTTTGGCGGCGAGGCGAAGAAGTACGACGAGATTGATGCTGCGCCAGAAGAGAAAGCGCGTGGCATTACGATCAATACGGCACACGTTGAGTACGAGACACAGAACCGTCACTACGCGCACGTTGATTGCCCAGGCCACGCGGATTATGTGAAGAACATGATCACGGGTGCAGCGCAGATGGATGGTGCGATTCTGGTGTGTTCGGCAGCTGACGGCCCGATGCCACAGACCCGTGAGCATATTTTGCTGGCGCGTCAGGTGGGTGTTCCTTACATCATCGTGTTCCTGAACAAGTGCGACATGGTCGACGACGCTGAGCTGCTGGA
>JAIXQV010000114.1 GCA_027485535.1 Oxalobacteraceae bacterium
CGTCATGCGCCTTCGAATATCGGCGTCGTTGGCCGCTACATACTGACGCCGTCGATTTTTCGCTACCTGCACGGCCTGCCGCTGAGTGTCAGCGGCGAGGTGTCATTCACTGATGCTGTAGCGCAGATGATCCATACCGAGGCCGTACTGTCCTACCAATTTATCGGCAAACGCTATAACTGCGGCACCAAACTGGACTACCTCCGCGCAAGTGTAGATTTTGGCCTGAAACATCCGGAAGTCGCGCAAGAGTTTCGTCATTTCTTGCAGCTACTCGCGCTGGAAGAAGATGCAATCGAAACGCTCACTACCCCGCGCGTAGCGCTCTTACCCTGAGCTTATGTCCGAGCGCAGCGTACTCGTCACCGGGGCAAGCGGTTATATCGGCTCACACACCTGCGTCTGCCTGCTGCAAAACGGCTGGCGTGTGATTGGTATCGACAACTTCAGCAATAGCTCGCCTAAGGTTATTCCACGCATTGAGCAAATTGCGCAGCTGCCTATGTCGTTTCATCGCCTTGACATACGCGACACTAGCGCACTCAGCGAAATACTTCGTCAGGAGCACATCACCGCGGTCGTCCATTTCGCTGGCTTGAAATCTGTGAGTGAATCTGTCGCAAAGCCGCTCGACTATTTTGATAACAATGTCTGCGGTAGCGTGGCCCTGCTGCGCGTCTTACAGCAAGAGGGAATTCGCAAACTGGTGTTCAGCTCCTCCGCCACCGTTTATGGCGAGCCAACAAGTGTGCCGGTCACAGAAGAGGCTTCCACATCGGCGACCAACCCCTACGGTCGTAGCAAGTTGATGGTCGAGCAGATGTTGAGCGATCTGATCAACTCAGATGCCACCTGGCGTATTGCGACCCTACGCTACTTCAACCCGGTGGGCGCGCATGAGAGCGGTCTGATCGGAGAAGATCCGCGCGATGTACCGAACAATCTGATGCCTTTCATCGCACAGGTTGCGGTAGGAAGACGCCCACAATTACAGGTTTTTGGTGATGACTACCCTACCGTCGATGGTAGTGGTGTCAGAGACTATATTCATGTCGTGGACCTGGCACGGGGGCATTTAGCTGCGCTTGATCGGCTGCTGAATCACGCCGGTAGTTTCACTGTCAATCTGGGCACTGGCCGTGGCGTCAGTGTGCTGCAAGCGGTCGCTGCATTCGAGCAGGCGTCCGGCCGAACGATACCTCTACAGCGTGCAGCGCGACGCTCGGGCGACATCGCTACCTGCTACGCCTCTGCGACACGCGCCACCGAGTTACTCGGCTGGCAGGCTGAGTACGGCCTTGACAAAATGTGTGCCGATCACTGGCGCTGGCAACACAACAACCCAGACGGCTATTGAGCCACCCCAACAGCATCAGCGGTGACTGCGCGGCCGCAACGAGCGCATCCATCACATCGACAAAATGAGCGCCTTATTCAACTCGTAGACGCTCATGATCCCGACCGAACCGATGCAGCAGCCCGACGGCAAAGTCGCACTCGTCACTGGCATTACTGGCCAGGATGGTGCTTATCTCTCTGAACTACTGCTTGCCAAAGGCTATGTCGTGCATGGCATAAAGCGCAGAGCCTCGCAGTTCAACACCGGACGTATCGATCACCTCTATCAGGATCCGCATGAAAGTAATCGACGTCTGGTTCTGCACCATGGTGACATGACCGATACCGCCTCGCTGATCCGTGTGATGCAGCAGGCACAACCGGATGAGGTGTACAACTTGGCAGCGCAAAGCCATGTCGCCGTCTCATTCGAAGAGCCGGAGTACACCGCCAATTCGGACGGTTTAGGTACGCTGCGTCTGCTGGAAGCGATCCGTATTCTTGGCCTTGAAAAGAAAACTCGCTTTTATCAGGCCTCGACCTCGGAGTTGTATGGCAAGGTGCAACAAGTGCCGCAGTCGGAAAGTACGCCGTTTTATCCACGCAGTCCATATGCCGCTGCAAAGTTGTACGCCTACTGGATCACCGTGAACTACCGTGAGGCGTATGGCATGTACGCCTGCAACGGCATTTTATTCAACCATGAGTCTGCGCGCCGTGGCGAGACGTTTGTCACTCGCAAGATCACGCGCGGCCTCGCGCGTATCGCACTCGGTCTTCAGGATTGTATTTACCTCGGCAATCTGGATGCACTGCGCGATTGGGGGCACGCGCGGGATTATGTCGAGATGCAGTGGTTGATGCTGCAGCAGGCGCAGCCGGAAGATTACGTTATCGCCAGCGGGCAGCAGAGTAGCGTGCGCGATTTCGTGAATATGGCTGCCCATGTGCTCGGTATCACCCTGTGCTGGCACGGCAAGGCTTGCGACGAGATCGCCGTTGTCGATAACCCCGGATCACACGAAGGCGTGCTCGCGGGTCAAGTGATTGTGCGCATCGATCCACGCTACTTTCGTCCAACAGAGGTCGAGACCTTGCTGGGTGATGCGAGCAAGGCGCGTGATCAGCTCGGCTGGACGCCGCGCACCCAATTACCCGAACTGGTGCGCGAAATGGTCGAAGCCGACCTTGCCGCGGCGCGTAAGTATGCGCTGGTGACCAGTAATGGCTTTGAGGCGTTTTCGCATCATGAATAAGCCTGAGCGCATTTTCGTGGCCGGACATCGCGGCATGGTGGGCTCGGCATTGGTGCGTGCGCTACGTGCACGACCCGATGTCGAGCTGGTCCTACAAACCCGTCAGCAGCTGGATTTGTGTGATGGCGCACAGGTAGATACCTTCTTCGCACGTTCAGGGATTGATACGGTGTATGTTGCTGCAGCGCGAGTCGGTGGCATACACGCCAATCATCACTACCCGGCTGAGTTCATCCGCCAAAACCTGCTGATACAGACCCATGTGATTCACGCGGCATGGCGGCATCACATTGGCAAGCTGCTGTTTCTTGGATCGTCTTGCATCTATCCCCGACTCGCACCGCAACCGATCAGCGAAGAATCCTTACTGACCGGACCGCTCGAGCCGACCAATGAACCGTACGCCGTTGCAAAAATCGCCGGCATCAAACTCTGCGAAAGCTATAACCGACAGTACGGTACCGATTTTCGTTGCCTGATGCCGACGAATCTGTACGGACCTGGTGATAATTTTCATGCTGAAGATAGCCACGTACTACCCGCCCTGATCCGACGGTTTCATGATGCAATGATTCACGGCCAGCCGCGCGTCACAATATGGGGCAGTGGCGATCCATTACGTGAGTTCTTGCATGTCGATGACTTGGCGAGTGCCTGCCTGCACCTGATGGCCTTGCCACGCGAGGAGCTTCACAAGCTGATCACACCGCAGCGCTCGCATCTGAATGTTGGTAGCGGTGAAGAGGTCCGTATCGGGCAGCTGGCGACCATGATCGCCGAAGCGGTCGGTTATGAAGGCCACATCGCGTTTGATACCAGCCGACCCGACGGAACACCCCGCAAGCTACTAGACTCCAGCAAGCTTCGTCATTTGGGCTGGCAGCCAAGCATCAGCTTGCAGGAAGGTATCGAGCGCACAGTTCAACACTACCTCGCGGCGCACGCGACTAGCCCGATGGATTTGGCGAGTCGTGGCTATGTTGAACGACCACAGCTGAGGCTCTGAATCAACTATTCAATGTCTTCTGCGCCCGATCCTTTTTTGCTACTGGTAGCTGCCGTCTTGTCGGTGCCCATCGCGATCGCCGTGTGCCTGCGCGCACCGGTAATGGTGACGCTTGGATTTGTCGCCATCCTTTGCGTATTCTCTTCGTCGACCTGGGGTCAGCTGCAAGAAGAAAACACGATATACGCTCGCGGTACCGGGATATTCGCTTTTTCGCTGTTGAATCTACTGCTATGGACGGCGGCAGCGGCAATGCTCATCAGAGCAAATACGCCCGGGTGCAACATCCAAGCGCAAGGCCTCAAGCTTCAGTCCCCTTTTCCCTCATTCCTCGCTGCCTTTAGCTTCATGTTGTTGGGACATCTGGTACTTGGCCTGATGTCAGGCATAGAAGTAATGGCAATCTTTGGCTACAACGGCGTGATCAATGTGCTCAACATGACGCTGTTTGCGCTACTAATACTCAGTACGATCAACAGCGAGCAGCACCGGCGTCAGTTCCTGCTGCTGCTATTGGGTCTGGCAACACTGCGTGCCGGTTTTGGTTTGGTGCGTTATCAGTTCTTGGGCGGTGATACCGCAAACCCCTATCAGAACTTTGAAAAGCTCGATCTCAAGCTGGTGTATTTCGATATCGCTGATAACTATATCGCTGCGCTTGCCGCATTCTGTATTGCCTGGCTACTCTTGATGCCGGGTGTCAGGATGTCACTGCACAAGCGCGCCCTGCTACTCGGCTTGTTTGCGATGGAAATAGCTACAGTTGCGCTGTCGTTTCGTCGCTCATCACTGGTCGGGCTAGGTTTGATGTTTGCAGTACTGCTATGGCAGCTACCCTGGCAACGCCGCATCCTGTGCGGTGGTTTCGGTATCGCAGCGCTCATGGTCGGTGCCACCACGCTGATGCGCGAGCGTCTGCAATTCAATACCCAGCGTACCGGATTTCTATCCTCGCTCCTGTATGACGTCGGGCCAGCGCGCGCTACCGAGGTCAGCCGATTTTACGAGTTGGAAGCTGCCGCTAAAAGTCTGGATGGGCAATGGTTATTTGGTTTGGGTAGTTGGGGCACGTTCTACGGAAACGAAGATGCGCTCGACTATCACTTCGGCAAGTTTGATTTTGTCCATAGCGGGTTCGGACACTTGGTTCTCAAAAGCGGGCTGGTTGGCTTGCTGATGTTTCTCGCATTACTCGCCGCCTGTATCGTGCATTACTTCCGCTACCGACCAGCTCTACGCGGTAACAGTGCTCTGCTAGCTGACATGAGTATGGCGGGGCTTTTATTTTGGTCGCCGACGCTTCTAATTGGTACACCCATCATCGAGTTTCGCAGCATGCTGCTGATCGGGATGACGCTCGCGATGGTGTATCTGCACCCACTTATCGTTCGTAGCCCCAACAGAGTTCTTTCTCAACCCTATGCTGCTGCGTAACTCACTCTGGCATCTGTCGGGCTCGGCATTACCCGCCCTGGTGGCGCTCGCCACCGTACCGCTCATGATCCGTGGCCTGGGTCTGGAAGGCTTTGGCGTAGTCACTCTCATTACCTCGGTCGTTGGCTACTTTGGGGTGCTGGATGCCAACCTGTCCGCAGGTTCGATCAAGTTCCTCGCCGAGCATCATGCACGAAAAGATCATCGCCGCTTTGCTGAGACCTTTTGGTTTGGTGCCGGGTTTTATAGCCTGCTTGGGTTGATTGGCGGCTTGCTGCTGTTAGTTTTTGCAGAGTCTGTGCTCGATCACTTATTCAAAGTGTCGCCTGCCCTGCGCGCGGATGCACTGCTTGGGCTGCAAATCGCCGCCTTGGGGTTCGCGCTACTACAGATACAAAACTATTTGCTAGTCGTGCCGCAAGCCTTGCAACGCTTTGATCGGTCTGCGAGCGGCGAAGCTTTCTTTGGCGTGCTGGTTAACCTGGTATCAGCGATAGTGGCACTACGGGGCGGTGGCGTCAGCGGCGTTCTGGGCGCCAGAGTGTTGGTGTCGATGTTGAATCTGCTGTGGCTGGTGTGGCTGATGCGTCAGCTGGCCATCCCGTTGCAACCCTGCCTGCCCCGAGCCGAGGTTTGGCGCGCGCTAGCAAATTTTTCTGCGCATAGCTGGTTATCACGCACAGCATCAATGCTGCACCAGTACGCAGACAAACTGATCGTCGGCGCGTTGGCGGGGCCCGTGGCGCTTGCGCTGTACACCGTGCCAAGCCAACTAGCGACACGCATTCTGGGATTGACCTACCGTCTTGCGGCCGTGATTTATCCACGCGTGTCTGCACTGGCAGCCACCGGTGAGCAGCACCAATTACGTGTGCTCTACCTGGACGCGACGCGCATTCTCACTTTTTTGAATTGTGCCGTGCTGGGGATGATTGCCATCACCGGCGAGCACTTTCTCGCTGAGTGGGTCGGGCCTGAATTTGTCGCGCTGGGTTACCCAGTGCTATTACTCGTGACATTGGGTCTGCTGTTCGACTCACTCACTACCCTGCCCTCACTCGTCAATGACGGTCTCGGGCATCCAAAAATCAGCGGACGTTTTGCGATTGCGCGTGGCCTGCTGGGAGTTGGTATGGTCTGGATCGGCACCTCCACCAACGGGATCATTGGTGCCGCTGGAGCACACCTGCTGTGCTCGGTACTGATGACTATCTTGTTCTTATCGTATGTACACGGCCGTACCGTACCTACCTCGCTCACCGAGACACTACGGCTATGCTGGGCGCCGAGTGCGTATGTCTGCGGTACAGCCTTGTTGTTGATGCTACCACTGCGCTTTTCACTACCGGTTTCATTTGCCGGCCTGATGTGGTTAAGCGGCATTAGCGGGTTCACGCTACTGCTAGCAGGCTGGTTTTTTATTGCGCGGGTCGAGGAGCGTGAAGTACTACTCTCCTTCACCCGTCGCCTGATACCCAGAGCCTCGCGATGAAGATTTTGATGGTCAGCGAAGATCTACCTGCCGAGGGTATGGGTGGCCTAGCGCGTCATGTACTCGCGCTATCGCGTGCACTGATCGCGGCAGGTCATCAGGTCGATTTAATGGGGAACGATGATGTGCCGATCAGCGCGGCGAGTGACGAATGTGATGTCGATGGAAATTTCATCCCCGCGCTGCACGGGCAATTCCAAGGCTGGAAGGAGCTTAGCTTAGGCTGCTTCATACCCTTCAAGCGTAGCGTAATCGCGAGTCGCTTCGCAGATGCCATCCTGCGGCGCGCCGGCCACTATGACGCCATTCATTATCACGGCCATTTACCGAATATCGCTTACCACATCCCCGCTCATATCAATTTCATTCAGACGCGACATGATCAGGGCAGTGATTGTCTGATCCATACGCGTTTTACCCGTGGCCAGATTTGTCGTGCTACCGACCCTCGAGTGTGTGCGCAGTGCCGCAGCGAACGGCCCAATCAATTACAACGCATGGTGTCAGCGAGTGCTGTACGCCAGTTTCGGGCGCAGGTGGCGATTGGATTCAAGCGTCACAAGACGGTATTCGTCTCTGATTTTTTACGACGGAATGTGGCGCGGACACTAGGTCCCGGTCCTTGGGGCGTTACCGTGCATAACTTCATCGACACACATCATCTAGAGGCTGCGCGAAATATCACCGGTAAAAAACCCACCGATAAATTAACCAATGATGACCGCTTACAGGTATTCATCGCCGCCAAGCTCTACCCCGCAAAAGGCGTGGCGCAGTTTCTTGAGGCACTGACGTCTTCACAGCATCAGCGATTGCATATCCGTGTTGCGGGCGATGGTCCGGACGAGAATGGTCTTCGCGAACGCTTCCCGCAGGTGGATTTTCTTGGCTGGTGCAGCGGTGCCGAGAGCTTGAAGCTAG
>JAIXQV010000225.1 GCA_027485535.1 Oxalobacteraceae bacterium
AGATAACGCCAGCGATCAGACCAACACGGTCACGCAGCGCGAACACCAAGGGGTCATCATGCATCTCGCCGCGATGGGCTTTCATCCAGATACGGCTGATCCAATACAGCAGTACCGGCACTGAAGCCCAGATCAACTCCGGTGACCGATACAAGCGCACCACTGCTTCACTATTCAGGTAGAGCGCCAACACCAGCACAGAAGCGTAGCCGGACATGATGCCCAGCATTTGTACCAGCGAAGCATCCGAGGTTAAGTAACCACGCCCATGCGCCCGTTCGCTACCTGACTTCGACTGTAAATCCAGCTCGGCGTAGCGTTTGACGAAAGCTAAGGATAGAAAGAAGAACGCAGAAAAAGCCAGTAACCAAAATGAGAGCGAAATACTAAGCGCTGCAGCACCGGCAATCACGCGCAGCGTGTAGAGCATGGCGAGCGCGAGGCAATCAATAATCACGAGTCGCTTCAACACCAGCGAGTAAGCACAAGTGAGCGCAAAATAAAACAAGAGCCAGCCGCTGAATGCCCAGCCAACCGGCACCGCACACAGCAAAGCGCACACCAGCAAAAGTGGCACCAGCATGACGCCTAGCGCGACCGGTATCTGCCCCGCGGCAAACGGACGAAAGCGCTTGCGTGGATGCTGCCGGTCACTATCGAGATCCAGCAGATCATTCGCCACATACACTGCTGAAGCACACAAACTGAAAGCGACGAAGGCCAGCAACAAGCGTGTCAATATCTCGCCGTCGGGGATCATGTGGGCAGCCATCGGCGCCATGAACAGCAACAAGTTCTTAGCCCATTGATGCGGACGTAGCGCACGCAGCAACGCTTCTCCGACACGTTGATCAGTGTCGAATATCTTATCGATCTCGGCGACGGCTTTCGCCTTTCTGGCTACCTCGGCCGACGCATTCACCACCACTGCCTTACGTGCGCGCTGCCAGACATGTAGATCGACCGAGGCATTGCCGGCATAGTCAAAGCCGCCGGCACCAAACAATCGCTCGAGTGCATCTGCTTTTGTTACGCCACCGAGATTGGTACTGCCATCACTGGCAATGACTTCATCAAAGAGTCCCAAGTGCTCGGAAATAGCGATTGCAATACTGTGGTCTGCAGCGGTACACAGCACCAGCTTGCGACCCTGAGCGCGTTGCTCAGTCAACCAAGTGATCAGTGGCTGGTGATACGGCAGCGTACTTGGATCAAACCGCGACAAAGTGGCCAGGCGCTGCTTCAGCACTGCCTTACCTTGTAATAGCCAGAACGGCATCTGCAGCAACGCTAAGGGATGCTCACGCAGCGCACGTAATGCGGCTTCATGCAGGGTGTCCGAGCGGACCAGCGTGCCGTCGAGATCGACAGCGAGCGGGATGGCATTCAAAGGCGTGTCCTTCTGGGGGTGAGCGGCTGCTTGCACCAACTCGAGCGCGCGTATTTTAATTCAGCAACGGGGTGAGAATCGGCGCCTGTTGCGGGCAGCAACACTCAGCAACCGTGGCCGAACGTCAGACCCGACAGGACTTTTTCAGCGCTGAACTGCGTCAACCACGGCCAAGGCGGTCATATTGACAATACGACGAACGGTCGCCGACGGTGTCAGGATGTGTACCGCCCTTGCACAGCCGAGCAGCACCGGGCCAATGGCGATACCACCACCGGCGGTCATCTTCAGCAGGTTGTAGGCGATATTGGCGGCATCGATGTTAGGCAGCACTAATAGATTAGCGTCGCCTTTCAGCAAGGTGTCGGGCATCACTGACTTCAGCAGGTGCGCATCCAGCGCGGTGTCGCCATGCATCTCCCCGTCGACCTCGAGATCGGGCGCACGCTCGCGAATCAAGGCCAGTGCCTCACGCATCTTGATTGCCGACTCACTATTACTACTGCCGAAGTTGGAATGCGATAACAGCGCCGCACGCGGGTGCAGCCCGAAGCGTCGCATTTCTTCGGCTGCCATGATGGTGATCTCGGCAATCTGCTCGGCGTTCGGATTCTCATTGACATGCGTATCGACCAGCACAATCTGTCGGTCGTGTAACACCAAGGCATTCATCGCGGCGTAGGTGTTCACACCGGCGCGTTTACCCAGGATCATGTCGATGTAATGCAGATGCAGATCGGTGTTGCCGTAGGTGCCGCAGATCATGCCGTCGGCATCGCCTTTGTGGATCGCCATGGAACCGATCAGCGTGTGGCGACGGCGCATTTCCAGCTTTGCCCATTGCTCGGTTACGCCTTTCCGGCGCGTCATGGACAGGAAGGTCTCCCAGTACGAGCGGTAGCGCTCATCGCGCTCGGGATTGATGACCTCGAAGTCATGCTCCGGGCGAATCCGCAAACCATAACGCTGTATGCGCTGCTCAAGCACTGCAGGGCGACCCACTAAAATCGGCGTGGCCAAGTCCTCATCAATCACGACCTGTACCGCACGCAATACGCGCTCTTCTTCACCTTCGGCAAACACAATGCGCTTTTTCTCGGGCGGCGCTTTCTTGGCGATGGCAAATACCGGTTTCATTACGGTACCGCTGTGATAAACAAACTGCTGCAGGCGCTCCATATAGACCGCCATATCCTTGATCGGACGCGCGGCAACACCCGCTTGCTCAGCCGCGATGGCGACTGCTGGTGCGATCTTTAGCATCAGGCGCGGATCGAATGGTTTGGGGATGAGATAGTCCGGCCCAAACGACAAATTGGTAACGCCATAGGTCGTTGCCACCACATCCGATTGCTCGGCCTGCGCCAAATCGGCAACGGCGTGTACGGTCGCAATCTCCATGCTGCGCGTAATCGTCGTGGCACCACAATCCAGCGCGCCCCGAAAAATATACGGGAAGCACAGCACGTTATTGACTTGGTTGGGATAGTCCGAACGACCCGTTGCGATCACAGCATCGTCACGCACAGCGCGCACTTCTTCCGGCAAGATTTCAGGCGTCGGGTTCGCCAGCGCTAATACCAGTGGCTTCGGTGCCATTTGCCGCACCATGTCCTGCTTTAAAACACCACCGGCAGACAAGCCCAAGAAAATATCAGCACCGGGGATCACTTCCGCCAGCGTGCGTTCTTTGATGTCTTGCGCGAAGCGTTCTTTGTCGGGGTCCATCAACTCGGTACGGCCCTTGTAGACCACACCGGCCAAGTCGGTCACGATGATGTTCTCGATTGGGAAGCCAAGATCAACAATCAGATCAAGACAGGCCAGCGCCGCCGCGCCAGCGCCCGACACCACCATCTTGCAGTGCTTGATATCTTTACCAACAACCTTCAAGCCATTCAAGATCGCGGCGCCCACAATAATCGCTGTACCGTGCTGATCATCATGAAACACCGGGATCTTCATCCGGCTGCGGAGTTTGCGCTCAATATAGAAGCACTCCGGCGCCTTGATATCTTCCAGATTAACGCCACCAAAGGTCGGCTCGAGCGCGGCGATGATGTCGCACAGCTTGTCTGGGTCGGTTTCGTTCACCTCAATGTCGAAGACATCAATACCGGCAAACTTCTTGAACAAAACGCCCTTGCCCTCCATCACCGGCTTGGCGGCCAGCGGGCCGATGTTGCCCAGGCCAAGTACTGCAGTACCGTTGGTAATCACAGCAACCAGATTGCCGCGCGCAGTGTAGCGAAACGCGTTGGCGGGATCTGCTGCAATCTCCTCGCAGGCTGCGGCTACGCCGGGCGAGTAGGCAAGTGCCAGATCGCGCTGGTTGGTCAGCTGCTTGGTGGGTGTGACGGCGATTTTGCCGGGAGAAGGGAACTCGTGATACTCAAGTGCCGCCTGGCGAAATTCCTGGCGCGCTTGCGAGGGGGTGTCGTGGGAATCCATGCGGGGCAGCTCTCGGCATGCTGTCTGTTCGATGCCGGGATTCTAACAGACCGAGGTAGGCCAAACATCGATGAAGGGGGAGAATTGCATACAAATCTGCGTACAAACCTGCAGCACACCTGCCCATCAACAATCTAGCCAATAGGCCTTCTGTACAATCGTCACATGCCCTCCGAATTCGATTTAATCGCTCGCTATTTCACCCGGCCCACGCGTAGTAGCAGTGCGGTGCAGCTGGGCGTGGGTGATGATTGCGCACTGATCGCGCCACCAGCAGATGAGTCACTTGCCATCTCGACCGATATGCTGGTTGAGGGCCGACACTTTCTGCCCGGTGCTGATCCGGAATCATTAGGGCATAAATCGCTTGCAGTAAATCTGTCTGACCTTGCCGCCATGGGCGCTCGGCCACTGGGCTTCAGTCTGGCGCTCGCACTGCCCGCTGCGGATGAGGACTGGCTGGCATCATTTGCGCGTGGCTTATTTGCGCTGGCCGATCAAGAACACATCGAGTTAATCGGTGGTGATACTACGCGCGGCCCACTGACTATTTGCATTACCGTGTTCGGCAGCGTACCCAACGATCACGCACTACGTCGCGATGGTGCGCTCGCCAATGATGACATCTGGGTCTCTGGTAGTTTGGGCGATGCGCGTCTTGGGCTTGAAGTCTTAACCCGTCATCTGAAGCTATCGGCAGACGATACAGCGGTAGCGCTACAGCGCTTGCATCGTCCGATACCGCGCGTATCGCTGGGTTTAGCGCTGCGTGGCATCGCGAGTGCGGCGATTGATATCTCCGATGGCCTGACCGGTGACTTGGGGCATATTCTGAAGCGCTCGGCGCTCGGCGCTACGATCGAAGCTGATTTACTACCGATCGGTAGCGCACTACGCTCACAAGATCAAAAGATCCAGTATGAATTTGCGTTGAATGGTGGCGATGATTATGAGCTGTGCTTTTGTGCGCCGCTTTCGCAGCGTGATCGCGTGATCGCCACCGCTCAGCAAGTTGGCGTCGCTGTGACGCGTATTGGGCAGACAAGGGAAATACCCGGCTTGCGAGTGCTTGATCGCGCTGGTAAATCCCTTCATCTGCGGTCACAGTCCTTCGATCATTTTTCAACCCCATGAATATGACACCCACTGAAAAAGTCGAGGTAATTGCACCCGCCTACGCGGTTAAGCGACTACCGAGCGTCAAGTTCATGCTCGAAAACCCAGCGCATTTTTTTGCACTGGGTTTGGGTAGCGGTTTATCGCCGATCATGCCTGGTACTGCTGGCACGCTGTTTGGCTGGCTTTGCTTCAATGTGCTGACTGATCGATGGCCAGCCGTGTTCACACCCAGCGTATGGGCCGTGATTATCGTGCTCGGCTTCATCATTGGTGTGAAGATTTGCGACCGCGCCGGACGAGCTTTGGGCGTACCAGATCATGGCGCCATTGTATGGGACGAGATGATCGCGATCTGGTTGGTATTGCTGCTTGTCACGCCGTGTAGTTTTACGGCTGAAGTCGTCGCAGTACTGCTGTTCAGATTGTTTGATATGGTGAAGCCACCGCCCATCCGACAAATTGAGCGCCGTTATAAAGGCGGATTCGGCGTCATGATTGACGATATCCTTGCCGCATTTTTTACCTTGCTCATGATTGCTTTGTGGCGGTTCTAACTGTTTTTTCTAATTAGATTCTTAGACTGTTTCTTTAAATGGTTATTCCGTTTTATCGGTACTTCTAATTGATTTTCCCAGTGGATGCTTTGAATAGATGCCTAAACTGGAATTTATCGATGGATACTTCTAATTAGCGTTTTCCCACCTGTCACTAACCTCAGTACGCTTTGAAGATGAATGCGATGAATAACTCCGAGCAAGCCTTGTACACACTTGCCGAACAGATTGGCGACGCGTTGAAACAAAAGCGCTGGCTGCTCACGACCGCTGAGTCGATCACTGGCGGCAGTATCTCGCAGTGCATTACAGATATTGCCGGGTCATCAGAATGGTTTGATTGCGGCTTGGTGACATATTCGAATGCCTCAAAAACCGGCTTTCTGGAGGTGCCCGAGGCCTTGATCGCGCAATTTGGTGCCGTCAGCGAAGAAGTCGCAGCCGCCATGGCAACCGGTGCGCTGGCCAATAGTGATGCCAATATCGCGCTCTCCACCACTGGGATTGCCGGCCCCACGGGTGCGGTACCCGGCAAGCCCGTGGGCACGGTCTGCTTCGGCTGGGCCAATGGGAAAACCGTCGTCACCGAAAGACATGTGTTTCAGGGTGACCGTCACGCAGTACGCCTACAAACGACCGTGCATGCTTTACAGGGTCTACTAAGGCTTTTGCAAAAGTAGTGAGCAGATAGTGAGTGCGATTTGAGCGCTTGTACATGGGCTTCTGGACCACAGCCTACGCCGGGGTGACGCATCAAAGGCAATCGCTTTGTATTGATAGCTACTGCACCACACAAGGTCATTACAACGAACGCCAGAATCCAGTGACGCGAACTATTTATCGATGGCGATACACATTAATGGCATCACGCGTTTCCCTCGCCATCCGTGCGGCAGCGTCAGCAAAGCCCTCACCATTCACCGACTTGGCATATAAAATCGCGCGCGATGAGTTGATCATCATGCCTGTGCCGTCGCTGCTCTGACCCGCGAGCACGGTCGCCTCGATATCGCCACCTTGAGCGCCGATGCCCGGCACGAGTAACGGCATCTCACCCACGATTTTTCGGACTTCGGCAATCTCTTGGGGAAAGGTCGCCCCGACCACGAGAGCGCACTGACCATTGCGATTCCATTGCCGCGCTACCAGCCGTGCTACATGTTGATAGAGCGGCTGACCATCTACCTGCAAGGCCTGCAAGTCAGAGCCGCCGGGATTGGATGTGCGGCACAACACGATCACACCCTTTTCGTTCCACTGTAAATAGGGCTCGATTGAATCGAAGCCCATGTACGGATTCACCGTCACCGCATCAGCCTTGTAACGCTCGAACGCCTCGCGCGCATACTGCTCCGCGGTAGCGCCGATATCACCACGTTTGGCATCCAGCACGATAGGAATATCGGGGTAGTGTTGATTCAGGTAATCGCAAATCGCTTGCAATTGGTCTTCGGCAGCCAGCGCCGCGAAGTAGGCAATTTGCGGCTTGAACGCACAAGCGTAGCTGGCGGTAGCGTCGATGATGGCACGGCAGAATTCAAATACGGCATCCGATCGCCCTTGCAGCACGCCCGGGAACCGTGAGATATCGGGGTCGAGCCCGACACACAGCAAAGAATCATGTTGCCGGATTGCGTTCGCGAGTTTAGAGGTGAAAGTCACAAGATCTCGGTATTGAGCTAGGGCGGAGTGGCATTGTAGCCTGTCGTGTTATCGTGCCGGCCCATGCATCAACTGACACGCAAAGATCTCATCCTGCTTGGATTCCTGATCCTGTTCTGGGGCCTGAACTGGCCAGTCATGAAGGCCAGCGTTCGCGATTTCCCACCGCTGAGTTTCCGTAGCCTGTCGATGATCGGCGGGCTGGCGGCTATTGCGCTGATCGCCAAACTTCAGCGGGCATCGTTGCGTATCCCGCCTGGTCAGACCATGACCGTAGTAAAGCTGGCGATTCCGAATATGTTGATCTGGCACTCTTGCATCATCATCGGCGTCAAGATGCTGTCGTCGGGGCGTGCTGCGATTTTGGGTTACACCATGCCGGTGTGGGCGGTGCTATCGGGCTTGCTGTTTTTCGGCGACCGTATACACCGACGCGCCCTGCTGGGGATCTTGCTCGCCATGCTGGGCGCGGGTTTGCTGCTGTCGAGCGAATTCGCGCACATCGCGGGTCAGCCCATTGGCACTCTATTCGCATTAACGGCGGCAGCGGCATGGGGATTCGGTACGGTACTGATGAAGCGCACCAAGCTCGACATGCCGACCATCTCGCTGACCTTCTGGATGCTGACGCTCACCACCAGCGTCATGTGCTTGTTGTCCGTGCTATTCGAGCGCTCGGAATGGGTCATGCCGAATGCAGTGACCTGGGCCGGCATCATCTATAACGCGGTGATTATTTTCGCTTACGCGCACGTGGTCTGGTTCCGGCTCGCGCGTTTGCTACCACCCGTCGTGTCTAGCCTGTCGGTGATGTTGATTCCGGTGCTGGGTACCTTCTCCGGCGCCTGGATGTTAGGCGAGACGCCACAGTGGCAAGATTATGTCGCGATGCTACTGATTCTAGGTGCGATGTCGACCGTCATGCTTGCGCCGGCCAAGCAAGATCAGTAGTGCTCGTATACCCATAGCAAGAGCTGATCAAAGGCGGCGCGCGCCTCATTCGCTTTGGGATGATTGATCATCGCAACGACAGCGATTCTTTTCCCAGACCGCGCGGTGACATAGCCAGCAATGCTGGCGACATCGTCCAGGCTACCTGTTTTAATGTGCGCACGCCCTTTCAGCGGCGAATTATCAAAGCGCCTCGCCATGGTGCCATCGACACCAGCCACTGGTAACGAGGCCATAAACTCCGGCATAGTTGGTTGCTGCCATGCACGCTGTAACAAAGCTGCGAGTGCAGAGGCTGATAGTTTTTCTTCGCGCGCCAAGCCAGAGCCATTGTGTAGCACCAGCGTGCTGCTATCGAGCCCGGCGGTTTTCATCCACTCAACCACACGAATCACAGCGGCAGATGAAGAAGCTGGCACATCACCTCGCCGCGCTGCCAAGCTCAGCAATAGGTTACGTGCCATCACATTGTTGCTGAATTTGTTGATATCGCGCAGTTGAGAAGCCAGCGGCGCAGATACCCATTGCGTGAGCTCACGCGCATCGCTGCGCAGCTCACCATCAATCACGCTACCGCTCAACGTGCCGCCAAGCTGTGACCACAGCGCACGAAATGCTGCGCCAAAGTACTGTCGATGATCGAGCGTGTATAAATGAAAGCTGAGCTCACGCTCACCGCAACTCAGCGGAAAGCCGCCGGTGAAGCGAAGGCCTTGCGCGCTGAATTTGGGTTGTAGCTGATCACGCAGACCATTGCATGGACCATCAATGGTCATTGGTGGCTCAACGCTAAAACCTGCAAGAACGGGCTCGCTGCTAACTTGCGCTGTCTGACCCACACCTCGTGGCTGCAGCAGCAGCGTGAGTGCTTTGGCATCCAATAGCAGGGCATCGGGGCTGGCGTTGTAAGCGCGTTCGGGACGACCGTCGAAAGCGGCCGGGTCTTGTGGCTCGACACGAAACAATCGTCGATCCAACACCAAATGACCGCGAATCTCGCGCAGACCCATGGCACGCAAACGCGTCAGCAGCCGCCACAGATCTTCATGCGCAAAACGCGGATCACCGCTGCCCTCAATCACAAGATCTCCGCGCAGCACATCAGCCTCCATGACGCCGTGCGCATACACCCGCGTGATCCAACGATGATCCGGGCCTAGCAACTCAAGCGCGGCTTGGGTCGTCAGCAGTTTCATCACCGAGGCCGGCTTGAAGGCACGCGCATGGTTCACCGCCAGGAGTGGCTTACCGCCCTCGGCGGCGCGTACATCGATCGCAACCGCTTCTACCGGTATGCCGTAGCGGCGTAACTCGCTCAGCACAGCGGGTGGCGTAGTACCCGTCGCGTGGGCAAGTTGGCAGAACAATAGAAAAAGCGGCAGTAGGTAACGCATAGGTAGATTCATAAGAGAGCGCCAAATTATCCCATGCGTTTGATTGACGTCTGGTGCTGCTTTGCCCTACGCTGCGCAGCCATGGCCGAGACTCACACCATCCCCTTCATCGCTGCAGACCAAGTGCGCGCAGCGTTACCTTATTTAGCGCTGATCGATGCCTTGCGCGTTGCTTTTGCCGAATCCGATCAAGTACAGGTACCCCGCCGGCACGCCCATCTCTTGCCAGAGGATGGCACGCTGCTGCTAATGCCGGCTTGGCGCGCTCAGCGACAGCTCGGGATCAAGCTCGTGACCGTCACCCCACGCAATCGCGAGCGTGATCTGCCGACCGTACATGCGCTGTATGTATTGTCAGATACGGAAACCGGCGTACCGATAGCGATTATCGATGGTGAAGTGCTGACGCTGCGCCGTACGGCAGCCGTTTCGGCCTTGGCATCGCGCTATCTGTCGCGTCCCGATAGCCGCTCATTACTGATGGTGGGTACTGGCCGCCTGGCGCCTGAAATGGTGGTCGCGCACTGCGTAGCGCGCGATATCGAGCGCGTGATGGTGTGGGGACGCACTGAGCGCAAGGCTCTGGAAACCATCGAGCGTATCAGGCAGGCCGGATTACCCGATCATGTCAGCATTGACATTGAGTTAGTGCTGTCAGCAGCTTGCGCTGAGGCAGACATCATTTGCTGCGCCACCACCAGTACCGAGCCGTTGCTGCGCGCTGAATGGGTAAAGCCGGGAACCCATATCGATCTGGTCGGTGGATTTCGACCGAACATGCGCGAGGCAGACGATGCGCTGATGAGCACTGCCGCGCTGTTTGTCGATACGCTCGACGGCGCGCTGGCTGAGGCCGGCGATTTGGTACAACCGATGCAAGCTGGGCTGCTGCAAGCGACCGATATCCGCGCCGATCTCGGCACGCTGGCATGTGCGTCGCAGCCGGGACGTAAAACTGCTGATCAAATCACGCTCTTCAAATCCGTCGGCAGCGCCTTGGCCGACCTCGCGGCGGCTGGACTAGTTCAAGAATTATCAATTAAATAATCGAATATCGGTTATTCGCAGTAAATTGCAGCCGGGATTCTTGAAAAACCGACCTCCCGTCCTTATACTTAGCACTCGTTGAAGGAGAGTGCTAACAACTCCCCAGAAAACTGTTTTCACCTAACCGGTCGCATGCAGGCACACCGCCCGCACAAGCCGCCAAAATAATCGTAACCCACTGTTTTTAAAAGGAGCTTTCATGAGCCTTCGTCCCCTCCACGACCGCGTGATCGTCGAGCGCCAGGAACAGGAAACAAAAACCGCTTCCGGCATCGTGCTGCCTGAGGCAGCCGCCGAAAAGCCGGACATGGGCAAAGTGATCGCCGTCGGCAATGGCAAGATCCTGGAAGACGGCAAGGTCCGTCCGCTAGACGTCAAAGTCGGCGACACCATCCTGTTTGGCAAGTACTCGGGCCAGACCGTCAAGGTCGACGGCAAAGAAGTCTTGGTCATGCGCGAAGACGACATCATGGCCGTTGTCGCCTGATCAGAAACGTCTTATGGACAGCGGCATTTGGGTCTGATCGGCTCAGCATTCATCTGCCTTGCAACCATGTCCTCATGACCGCTTCGAATGACCGAACCCACTGAATATTTCAAGGAGTAAGTACCATGGCAGCTAAAGACGTAGTATTTGGCGATCTCGCACGCGCCAAGATGGTTGAGGGCGTCAACATCCTCGCCAATGCAGTCAAAGTCACCCTCGGCCCGAAAGGCCGCAATGTCGTGCTCGAGCGCTCATTCGGCGCACCCACCGTCACCAAGGACGGTGTTTCGGTCGCTAAAGAGATCGAGCTGAAAGACAAGCTGATGAACATGGGCGCGCAGATGGTGAAAGAAGTCGCATCCAAGACTTCCGACAATGCTGGTGACGGCACCACCACCGCGACCGTATTGGCCCAAGCGATCGTGCGCGAGGGCATGAAATACGTTGCCGCCGCCATGAACCCGATGGACCTGAAGCGCGGCATCGATAAAGCAGTCACCGCAACTGTTGAAGAGCTGAAGAAAATTTCCAAGCCCTGCACGACGTCGAAAGAAATCGCGCAAGTCGGCTCGATCTCGGCCAACTCGGATGCGTCGATCGGTGAGCGTATCGCTGAGGCGATGGAAAAAGTCGGCAAAGAAGGTGTGATCACTGTTGAAGACGGCAAGTCGCTCAACGACGAACTGGATATCGTCGAAGGTATGCAATTCGACCGCGGCTATCTTTCGCCTTACTTCATCAACAACCCAGACAAGCAAGTTGCGCTGCTCGATAGCCCATTCATCCTGCTGTGCGACAAAAAGGTCTCGAACATCCGTGATCTGCTGCCGGTGCTCGAGCAGGTCGCCAAAGCTGGCCGTCCGCTGCTGATCATTGCTGAAGATATCGAAGGCGAAGCACTGGCAACGCTGGTGGTCAACAACATCCGTGGCATCCTGAAGACCTGCGCAGTGAAGGCGCCGGGCTTTGGCGATCGTCGCAAGGCAATGCTGGAAGACATCGCAGTCCTGACCGGTGGCCAGGTCGTCTCCGAAGAAGTCGGCATGACGCTCGAAAAAATCACGCTGAACGACTTGGGCCAGGCTAAGCGTATCGAAGTCGCGAAAGAGAACACCACCGTCATCGATGGCGCTGGTCAGTCTGCTGCTATCGAAAGCCGCGTGAAGCAGATTCGCGTACAAATCGAAGAAGCCACTTCGGACTACGACCGTGAGAAGTTGCAAGAGCGCGTCGCCAAGCTGGCGGGCGGTGTTGCCGTGATCAAGGTCGGCGCAGCCACCGAAGTCGAAATGAAAGAGAAGAAAGCGCGTGTTGAAGATGCACTGCACGCAACGCGTGCTGCAGTCGAAGAAGGTATCGTCGCTGGCGGCGGTGTCGCACTGCTGCGCGCACGCACCAACGTCAAGGTCAAAGGCGACAATACTGACCAAGATGCCGGTATCCGTATCGTGATGCGCGCCATCGAAGAACCACTGCGCATGATCGTCAGCAACGCTGGCGAAGAGGCATCGGTCGTCGTCAATAAAGTGCTCGAGGGCAAAGGTAACTTTGGTTACAACGCTGCCAACGGCACCTACGGCGACATGGTCGAGATGGGCGTCCTAGATCCAGCGAAGGTGACACGCTCGGCGCTGCAAAACGCAGCATCGATCGCTGGCCTGATGCTGACGACCGACTGCATGGTGTCTGAGTTGACGGAAGACAAGCCGGCAGCTGGCGCAGGCATGGGCGGTATGGGTGGCATGGGCGGAATGGATGGAATGATGTAATTCCTCACCGCTTCACTTTGAAAGGCCTGCAGCGATGCAGGCCTTTTTTATTGCCCCCCTTAAATTGTCTTGAGCAATGTCTTGGTGGCGCTACTTCGTTTGCCGAAACCATAAAAAAATCACCGATCAAATGAACATTTGTTCGGTTATTGAAACCTACCGATAGCTGTTAATCAAGTGATGAATAACAAGTTATTCAACGACAACATGTCGGAGGTGACATTATGCTCAGGCTATCTCGGCAAGTGGGTGAAGTAAGCAAGCACCGCACTAATCGCCATTACCAAACAAGGCCACCGATCACCGGTGAGGATTCCCGCTTAACGACACTGAAAATGCGGATACGCGAGGCATCACAAACAGGAAAAAAATCAGAGTTAAGCGCTTTACGCAGTTCCGAGGCTTATCGCGAGTGTTACGAGTGGGGTAAACGTCAAGCAATCACCGCATCCAATACGGTTGGCGGCAGCCAACTCATCAGCGCTCGAAACGCCGCTGCGGTACACACCATCTGCTACGCGCTGGATGCCTACGCTGGATTTATTGAAAGGTATGACGCATCACCCATAACAATCACTGAACGCTCCAAAACCAATCCAGCAGAACTGGAGCAAGCTTTCTTAAGCCAGATTCATAGCAATCATCGGCGCAATCTCATCGAACAGTTCCATGCTTCATTTCAAGCCAATGATGATGAAAGGCAAGGTGCACTCGTCTCGGCACTAAACCCTGAGCTGCGCGCAAAATTGTCGGCAAGTGGCGTCATTCATAGCTCAGGTAGCTCAGGTAGCTCGGGTAGCGCGGGCATTACGGAAGCTGGGCGTGCCGCAAGTGGATTTGATGCAAAAAAACTCGGTATCAACGAAGCGGAGCTACTGGCTTTGCTCGATTATCTAAGCTCAGCGACTGGCACCTTCAATGTCGTCAACGGCGCCGCGATGGCAAAGGCTTACTATGGCGAACCGGCATTGCAATCGTGCGTCAATGTCTTCAGCACTGCGCTGTCGAGTGGCATCAACAAGCTATGTGAACATCCTTGGTTTGGGCGACGCGATATTGTCGTTTACAAAGGCATACGACTAACCACGCTCGACGAGCCCTTCCGCATGGCGATGCTGAGAGAGGCACACGAGCGCAACGGAATCGTGAGTTTTCCAAGTGTGCTATCGGCCAGCTGCGACCCGAACAATAGCTATGCGCGTACAAAATTATCGGAGGGGTACACCATTGAATGCGTGATCACCATGCGGCGCGGTTTTTACGCTGATCCGTTTCATGACACGCAAACCATGGGTGAGCATGAAATTCTAGGACCGGCCCAGCAGCGCTTCCGTGTCGTCGGTAAAGACGCGATTGCTATTGGCAACCCTGAATCCGGAAGCGACGTTGAAATCGAACGCTATCAGTTAAATCCGGCGGATTGATGCATTGAATAATCAATGCGATGGCCGCCTGACGTGTCAGCCATCGCATTGATCGACATCAGCGGAGGAATGCTAATAATCAGCGTCGCCAAGACGGCGGTCGCTTTTCGATGAAGGCCTGCACACCCTCTAGCGCAGAATCGTGCATCATGTTGCACGCCATAGTTTCACCCGCCAGCTGATAGGCAGCTGCGATCCCCATCTCATCCTGCCGGTAAAACATTTGCTTACCCATAGCGATAGCAACCGCGGGCTTGGCAAGAATCGATGTCGTTAGTCGCGCCACCTCCCGGTCCAAATCCTCAGGTGCAACGACACGATTTACCAGACCACGCGCTTGCGCCTCGTGGGCATCAATGAAATCGCCCGTCAGTAGCATCTCCATCGCCTGTTTGCGCAAGACATTACGCGACAAAGGCACCGCCGGCGTCGAACAAAACAAGCCATAATTCACACCCGATGCCGCAAAGCTCGCCTCAGTCGAGGCGACCGCGAGGTCACAGGTTGCAACTAACTGACAACCGGCTGCAGTTGCCAGCCCATGCACACGCGCGATGACTGGCTGAGGCAAGCGTTGCAGCGACAGCATCAGATGGCTGCACTGTTTGAATAGCTTTTGGTAGTAGCCGAGCGATGGCTCTGCACGCATTTGCTTCAGGTCGTGCCCAGCGCAAAAAGCCTTGCCCTCACCCGCCAGCACGACGACACGAACACTGCTGTCGGCGGCGATGACATCGATCTCATGCTGCAAGACAGTCATCATCGCCTCGGACAAGGGATTCAACCGGTCGCCGCGATTCAGCGTGAGTGTCGTTACCCCATGATCATCCCGACGTAAAAGATAGGGCGGATCTTCATTCATGAGCGGTTGTGCCATGGTCTCTCCTGATTTTTTTCTTACTCAGCTTCTTGTGCTTCTTGTGGTATCGCATCGCTTGGCGCCACCACATAACTTGCCAGCAGGGCGGCACGACTTTCCGGTGTTTCCAAGCTCACCCGCCCAAGCGCGCCGCTTCGGTAGTCCTGCAACAAAGTGTGCGCGGCCTTTTCCAGATCGAGGCCACCACCCCTCAAGCGATAGCCACGTGCCCGCGCGATGGTTTCGATCATACCCGGCCCGTCCAAGGCATCTACTGGTTGGCCATAACGTTTCGCCAGTAGCTGCGGGTAATGCATCAGCAGCTGATCCGCCAGAAAGCAGGCAACTTCTTCTTCAATAATGGCGTTGACACCGATCGCATGACTAGCGGCTAGCATCAGGCCATCCGACGGGTGGGCGATTTTTGGCCACATCAAGCCGGGAGTATCGATCAGCACGATATTATTCCCGAGCAGCAATCGCTGCTGTGTTTTGGTCACGGCAGGTTCATCGCCTACTTTCGCCACACGCTTCTTAAGTAAAGCATTCATCAGGGTCGATTTACCCACGTTGGGTATGCCCATAATCATTAGGCGCAGGGGCTTCAATGCCGTACCTCGATGCGGCGCCAACTTGAGGCAAAGTGCCGGTAGTTTTGCCACCTCAACGGGCTTGCGGCAAGACAGCGCGACAGCACTTACCTTGGGCTGTGCGCTGAAGTAGGCCAGCCAGGCCTTGGTCGCAGCCGGATCAGCGAGATCGCTCTTGTTCAGAATCTTCAGGCACGGCCGCTGACGCTCCCGGCGCAACGACTCGATCATTGGATTGCTACTCGCCTGCGGCAAGCGTGCGTCCAGCACCTCGATAACTAAGTCGACCTTTTCCATGGATTCCGCCGCCTTCTTGCGGGCGGCGTTCATGTGACCGGGGAACCATTGGATGGACATAAGAGGAGGGAATAAGAAACTTATGGACTATTCTAACTGCCGACGATGTTTGCGCCAGAAAACTACCTAGCTGCTACGCGCGGCTGGCAAGCCGAATCACATGGGATGACAGGCACTATTTCGGTCATTATGCACGACGCGTTGATGCTCTATACTCTGCACGCATCCTGTCGCCTGCCTGCTACCCTCACTTCGATGAAAAAACTCCCTGCACTACTGGTCCAAGCGCTTACGGTTGCCATGCTTGCTGCATCGCCCGCTCATGCTGCTCAGCCAAGTAGTAAGAAGAAACCAATTGCAAAATCTCGTAGCACCAAAGTCAAGCTAGGGCAAAAAGCGCATTCAAAGTCAAAAACAGCACCATCAGCATCAGCACCAGAGTTTGCCAATTTCACCCAGTGGCAGGCGGTTGACGGATTCATCGAGGAGATGTGTCGTGACCACGGATTCGAACGCGATGCTTTGCGCAACTTGTTTGGGCAAATTCACTACCTCGATAGCGTGGTGAAGTTGATCAATCCACCACCCGTCGGTACTGTCAAGAACTGGACCGCTTACCGAGCACGCTTCATCGAGCCGCGTCGGCTGAATGCAGGGACAAAATTCTGGAATCGCTACGCGACTGAGCTGGAGCGAGCGCAGCAAGAGTTTGGTGTGCCGATAGAGATTATCGTTGGCGTTCTCGGTGTCGAGACCATGTACGGGCAAGCCGCAGGTAAATATCGTGTTCTGGACTCACTGACAACTCTTGCCTTCGCCTACCCCGAGACTCCCAACCGCGAGCCGCGCATGGCTTACTTCAGAAATGAGCTTAAGCAAGCGCTGTTACTAGCGCGTGAAAGCAATGTTGATCCGCTATCACTGAATGGCTCATTTGCAGGCGCAATCGGCTGGCCACAATTTATGCCCGGTAGCATCCGGCGTTACGCAGTCGATTTCGACGGGGACGGAAAAATCGATCTGCGCAATTCCGCAGTTGACGCGATCGGCAGCATTGCCAGCTTCTTGTCGCAACACGGCTGGCAGCGAGATCAACCGCTGGTGTTTCCCGTGCAAGTGACGCCCGGCATGCCATGGCCCTCGCTCATCGGCAAAAGCTTGGAGGCCAAGTTCAGTCGCGATGAACTGCGGCTTGCCGGCGTCATGGTACCGGACGATGTGCCGGTGTCTCACCCCTATGGGCTGTTCGATCTGGAAGACGGAAGCCACCCTACCCGCTACCTGCTAGGAACCCAAAACTTCTTCGCCATCACCCACTACAACCGTAGCTACTACTACGCGATGGCGGTGATCGAACTTGGGCAAGCAATCGGCCGCCAGCGCATGCGGTGAGCTGATCGGCTCCCCTGGCGTGCGGTGATCGATCTTTGATTTAACTCACCGCACCAATTTTAAAAATGTTTACAGCACTACTAACAACTTATAGAATTTGTTGTCAATTAAAAAACTTAATAGCCATTCAGTTGTGGTGGTTGTTGCGACCCCTACGGCAAACGAACTGATCAATCCTGCTGCGTCACGCGACCGCCGCATTTGAATCACCTGACCTACTCGGAACCACGACCCTATGAGCACTCCGTCTGATCATCAGGACAGCCATCGACTCGCAGACCAGATCGCCTACGACCCCAACAATTTGTTGGACTCGCTAATCGAAAAGCTGCACCTGAAAAATGACGCCGCCTTGTCGCGCGCGCTTGAAGTGGCACCCCCAGTGATCAGCAAGATTCGTCACCGTCGCTTACCGGTCGGTGCCTCGCTGTTAATCCGGATGCACGAGGTGAGTAACCTATCAATACGCGACCTACGGGTATTGATGGGCGATAGGCGCGAAAAATTTCGCATCAGCGACAAGCAGTTCAAGCCAAAACCTGCGACACACTAACAATAGCGATCGCTAGGCGGGGCTGACGAGGACAGTACTCGACGTACGACGAGTCAGCACCAACACCGCCAGCGCCCTTTTGCTTGGGCCGTCTAAGCGGGAAAGACGCCGGTGGAGAGATACCTATCCCCACGATCACATACGATAAACACAATCACCGCATTCTCAACGGTCATTGCAACACGCAGTGCAACCTCGCATGCACCTGCAGCGGAGATACCGGCGAAGATACCCTCCTCAATCGCCATACGACGCGCCATCTGCTCGGCGACTGCCTGACTAACACTCTCCACCTGATCAACGCGACTACGATCAAAAATTTTCGGGAGATAGGCTTCAGGCCACTTACGGATTCCAGGAATTTGTGAACCTTCTTCGGGTTGTGCACCGATGATCCGGATATCTGGGTTCTTTTCTTTCAGATAGTGCGAAACGCCCATGATCGTACCGGTCGTGCCCATCGCGCTCACGAAATGCGTCACCTTACCCTCGGTATCACGCCAGATCTCTGGGCCGGTGGTCTCATAGTGCGCACGTGGATTGTCGGGGTTGGCGAACTGATCGAGAATTTTTCCTTTGCCTTCGCGCTGCATTTGATCTGCCAAGTCACGCGCGTATTCCATACCACCTGATTTCGGCGTCAGTACAATCTCTGCGCCGTACGCTGCCATGCTTTGGCGTCGTTCGAGACTCAGGTTCTCCGGCATCAGCAGAATCATGCGGTAACCCTTCATGGCGGCTGCCATCGCAAGTGCAATACCGGTGTTACCACTGGTTGCCTCGATCAGGGTGTCGCCGGGCTTGATCTCGCCGCGCGCCTCGGCACCACGAATCATTGCCAGCGCTGGCCGGTCTTTCACCGAGCCCGCGGGATTGTTCCCCTCAAGCTTGCCGAGAATAATGTTGTTACGCCGAGCGATTTCTTCACCGGGCAAGCGCTTGAGCTGTGCCAGTGGGGTGTTGCCTACGAGATCCTCGATCGATTGAAATGACATAGCGGTGTCTTGCGGAGAGCAAAGTAAACCGCCATTGTAGTGGAAAGCCCTTCGACGCTACGGCCACTGCATGCGGCCGTAGCCAGACCGACTACTTACCGGCAGGTGCCTTCTCAGCACCTTTCTCGGCACCCTTTTCCATAGCCTTCTCGGTACCTTTGTCAGCGCCCTTCTCTGCAGCCTTGGCCGTAGCTTTAGCATCGTTCTTACCGGCTTTGCTAGCGCCGGTTGCAGGCCCCTCGTAGCTCTTGCCATTGACTGTCAGGCCGGCAGCGGAGAGTTTGACTGCGTTACGGGCGCCAACGCCTTTGACACGGCGTTCCAGATCTGCCCAGTCCTTGAAGTTACCGTTCTTCTCGCGCTCAGCAAGAATGGCTTTCGAGGTGGCAGGACCAACACCCGCGATACTATCGAGCGCTGCCTGATCGGCATTGTTCACATCGACTGCTGCAAATACCGAACCTGCAAACATGAGCAGCGCAAGGACTGGCAACCAGAATTTTTTCAGCATGAATGACTCCGCGTTAAGTTGATCAGAAGCGCGGCCGAGAACGAGATGGGCCGCGACAGCATTAAACGCGAGGAAGGCTGAATTAAACGTGCAAGAAGGGATGATTGTTTTGCATAGTGCGGTGATCGATCAGGCTTGACCCATCACCGACAAATCTTCCGTACGCCTTGGGGCGTAACTCTCCCATTGACTGCAACCCGGGCAGTGCCAATAGAACTGCCGTGACTTGAATCCGCAGTGGCCGCATTGGTAACGACCTAGCTTCTGTGCGTAGCCGCCGACCAAACTCTTCACCAACGATAGCTCGGCAAGCCGATCGGGCGGCGCGTGCATGAGACGCGCCTCAATTAATTTATCGAGACCCAGCAGGGTTGGCGTACGACGTAATTCATCGCTCACTAATTGGTTCGCGGCGTCGGCACCATCGAGTTCGAGTGTCCCGCGAAACACCACTTCAAGCAGATCAATCGATGGCGTCTCGGCGAGATAGCCGCGTAACAAGTTGAGCCCTTCACGCAGACGATCAACGCTGCGATACCCTTCCAACAGTCGCTGCGCTACCAAACCGACATGCGCAGCGCTCTGCTGCTCGACACGACGCCAAGTACGAAGCGCCGCCTCGGTATCGCTCTTGGCCAGCAAAGCGTCGCCAGACAATAAGGTCGCGCGCACATTATTGCGGTCATACGCCAGTGCCTTGTCTAGCGTGATCAATGCAGCATCGGGGTTGACGTGTACTAGCTCGTCTTGCGCTATTTCGCAGTGAAATTGTGCGATCTCTTTTTGATAGGCGCCGGAGCCCGAGGCTTGTAGCGCAAGTGCAGCCTCAATCGCGCGTCTCCACTCTTTTTCGCGTTGGTAAATCTCCAGCAGCGCGCGGCTGGCTTGTGGCGCAAACGGCGTCCCTACGAGCAGATGGAAGGTTTCCTCGGCACGGTCGAGCAGGCCGGCTTTCAAATAATCTTGCCCGAGTTCGAAGCGGGCCTTGGCGCTCATTTCTGCCGATAAATCGGCACGTGCCAACAAGTTTTGGTGCACACGGACGGCACGCTCAATGTCGCCGCGCCGACGAAACAACTTGCCAAGGGCGAAATGAAGCTCCGCAGTTTCCGGGTCTAGTCGGGCGATCTCAACGAAGGCATCAATAGCCTTATCGGTATCTTCATCGAGCAAGGCATTCAGGCCTTGGTAGTAGCTACGCGGCAGCCGACGCGACTCCGAGATTACGTGGCGGATATCGACGCGCGCAGCGATCCAGCCTAGCGCAAAAAAGAAGGGGATTGAGACCAGCCACCAGGCTTCAAATTCCATCCTAGCTCCCGGTCAAAGACCAACCTGCTCAATCAGGCTCTCCGGGGGTGGAGGCTGACTGCGTGCCTTAGCAAGGTCTGCGGCCGACTGCTTCTGCTGCTCGGCCTCGCGCCTCAAGGCCAATAGCTCACGACGATAACGCAGCAAGGTCGACATCATGGCGAGCACACCAATCATCAAACCAAGCAGAAGGAAACCTAGTAGCAGCAAAATGAGCGGCGCACCGGCCTTGGAATTCCAGAACAGGCTCAGTACAACCTCATCAGTATTCTTCAGTGCAAAATCAAAGAACACAATGAAGAGCGCGATCGACAGCAGGCGAATCAGGAGTTTCATCGTCGCGCTCCTTGTGCAAATGAATTCGCTGATCAGTCGTCATGGATCGGTTGCCCGACCATGGCGTCGACCCGCTCACGCAACTCCTTGCCCGCTTTGAAGTGCGGCACCCGTTTGCCCGGCACCACGACCGTCTCGCCAGACTTCGGGTTACGCCCGATGCGCGGCGGACGGCTGTTGGTCGCAAAGCTACCGAAACCGCGAATCTCGATGCGCTGACCTGAGATCAGCGCATCGGTCATCGCGTCCAGCAGCGTCTTGACCGTGAAATCCGCATCCTTCGCTACCAGTTGCGGATAACGCTCAGCCAAACGGGCGATCAGCTCCGACTTGGTCATCGGCAAGGCCTGCTCAGCTCTTGGTGTCGAGTTTAGCTTTCAGCAGCGCGCCCAAGCTGGTGGTGCCCGATGCAGCAGCGGAATCGCTGGACATCTTTTGCATCGCATCTTGGGTCTCTGCATTGTCTTTCGCCTTGATCGAGAGCTGGATACTCCGCGCCTTGCGATCGATGTTGATGATCATTGTTTCCAACTCATCACCCTCTTTCAGGTGAGTGCTGGCATCTTCAACGCGATCACGCGAGATTTCAGAAGCGCGCAGGTAGCCTTCAACTTCTTCCGACAAGACAATGACAGCGCCTTTCGGTTCGACCGATTTCACCACACCGTGTACCAGTGCGCCCTTGTCATTCATAGCGCAGTAGTTATTGAATGGATCGCCCTCGAGCTGCTTGACGCCCAGCGACACACGCTCGCGCTCGACATCAATCGCCAGCACCACGGCCTCGAGCTCATCGCCCTTCTTGAAGCGGCGCACGGCTTCTTCGCCGGTCTCGCTCCAGGAGAGGTCAGACAGATGCACCAAACCATCGATGTTGCCTGCCAGTCCGATGAACACGCCGAAGTCGGTGATCGACTTGATCGCGCCTCTAACCTTGTCGCCCTTCTTGTGCGATATGGCGAAGTCATCCCATGGGTTGGCTTTGCACTGCTTCATGCCGAGGCTGATACGGCGGCGATCTTCGTCGATCTCGAGCACCATGACTTCGACTTCGTCACCCAGCTGAACAACCTTGGAAGGTGCGACGTTCTTGTTGGTCCAGTCCATCTCGGAGACGTGCACCAGACCCTCGATACCCTGCTCGACTTCGACGAATGCGCCGTAGTCGGTGAGGTTGGTGACCTTGCCGAACAGGCGGGTACCCTGTGGGTAACGACGCGACAGGCCGGTCCAAGGATCGTCGCCCAGTTGCTTGACGCCCAGCGATACACGGTTCTTTTCCTGATCGTACTTCAGCACTTTGGCAGTGATTTCCTGACCAGCCGTCAGCAGCTCGGAAGGGTGACGCACGCGACGCCATGCGAGATCGGTGATGTGCAGCAGACCATCGATACCACCCAGATCCACGAACGCGCCGTAGTCGGTGATGTTCTTCACGACGCCATTGACGATGGTGCCCTCTTTCAGGGTCTCCATCAGCTTGGCGCGCTCTTCGCCCATCGATGCCTCGATCACAGCGCGACGCGACAGCACGACGTTGTTACGCTTGCGATCAAGCTTGATCACCTTGAACTCGAGGGTCTTGCCCTCGTATGGGGTAGTGTCTTTGACCGGACGTGTATCAACCAGCGAGCCTGGCAAGAAGGCACGGATGCCATTCGTGAGCACAGTAAGACCGCCTTTGACCTTGCCGCTGACGGTACCCGTCACCAGTTCGCCGGATTCCATCGCTTTCTCAAGCGCGAGCCAGGACGCGAGTCGCTTGGCCTTGTCACGCGAGAGGATGGTGTCACCGAAACCATTTTCGAGTGATTCGATTGCAACGGAAACGAAGTCGCCAACAGTGACTTCGATTTCGCCGCTGTCATTCTTAAATTCATCGATCGGAATAAACGCTTCAGACTTCAAACCAGCGTTCACGATCACAAAGTTGTGGTCAATGCGGACGACTTCCGCAGAAATGACCTCTCCCGAGCGCATATCTTGGCGGGTCAGAGATTCCTGAAACAGCGCAGCAAAGCTTTCGCTGGACACGGGAGTTTGGGTAGCAGTAGACATAGATAATGAGTGTTAACCAACCGGGTGGAACCCAAGCTGGGTTAGGTTTTTCAACGCCCCGCTCTGCATTGCGCAGTGCGAGACACCAAGTAGAAAGCAGCGTTAGCGGTTTGCCGAGCTACTTTCCCGAAACACTGGCCCGGTGACGCCACCAGTCCAGCACCTGCGCCACCGACTGCTCGATCGTTAGTTCCGACGTCTCCAGCAAGTGGGCACCCTCCGCGGGTTTCAAAGGCGCCACAGCACGCTCAGTATCACGCGCGTCGCGTTCCTTCAAATCCTGCAAAAGGGCAGGCATATTAGCAGGAAATCCTTTTTCAATCAATTGCTTATACCGTCGCTCTGCGCGTGCCTGGGCGCTCGCCGTGAGGAACACCTTGAGCGTCGCGTCGGGGAAGATCACCGTACCCATGTCGCGGCCATCCGCCACCAAGCCCGGTGGCTGCCGGAAACCGTGCTGTAGCTCGACCAACGCTTCCCGCACGGCAGGCAAGGCCGCGATTCTGGAGGCGGCATTGCCAATGGCTTCCTGCCGGATCGCGTCTTGTACCGGCCGGCCTGCCAGCAGAATCCGATCGTCTTCAAACTTCACTGGCAGCACCCGGGCCAGCGCCGCAAGCGCCGCCGCATCGTCCAGCGACATCTCAGCCTCAAGCGCTGACAACGCAGTCAGCCGGTACAAAGCGCCTGAATCCAGCAAGCCAAATCCCAGCGCCGCAGCAACGCGACTGGCTACCGTCCCCTTGCCGGAAGCAGTTGGGCCATCAATGGTAATTACCGGAATCAAGCTTGCCTCAGTCACGCTGCGCAATACGCGCAAAGGCGTCGAAGTAATCTGGAAAGGTTTTAGCGACACACTGCGGGTCGTTGATACGCACATGGGTGCCATCGCGCAGCGCGCCGCTTAACGAGGCCAGTGAGAAGCACATCGCCATGCGGTGGTCGTCGTAGGTATCAATACTGGCGGGCTGCAACACGGTGGGGGGCGTTACCCGCAGATAGTCCTCGCCCTCTTCGATCAGCGCGCCGAGCTTGCGCAACTCCGTCGCCATCGCTGCAAGGCGATCGGTTTCTTTCACGCGCCAGCTGGCAATGTTGCGCAAGGTGCTGGTGCCGTCAGCATACAAAGCGGCCACCGCAATCGTCATTGCTGCATCGGGAATGTGATTGAAATCGGCGTCAATCGCTTTCAGTCCACCGTTCGATTTTGCCTCAATCCAGTTATCGCCGAGGGTGATCTCGGCACCCATCTGCTGCAAGGCTTCCACAAAACGCACATCGCCTTGAATGCTGGATTGACCCACTCCCTCAACGCGCACCGGGCCACCCGCAATCGCACCGGCGGCTAAAAAATAGGAGGCCGAGGAGGCATCACCTTCTACATGGATAACCCCCGGGCTCTGATACATCTGGTCGGCGGGAATCGTGAATGACGCCCAGCCATCGCGCTCGACTTGAATGCCGAAACGCGCCAACAAATTAAGCGTGATCTCAATATAGGGCTTGGAGATCAGATCACCCACCACCTCAATCGTCAGCGGCTGCTCGCGCGCGATCAGGGGCGAAGCCATCAGTAAGGCGGTGAGGAACTGACTGGAGACATTACCGCGCACCTGCATGTGCCGCGGACGCAAATGCCCGCGGTGGATATGCAGCGGCGGGAAGCCCGGGTTACCGGTGTAACCAATGTTGGCACCAGCCGCGTTCAGCGCATCTACCAGATCACCAATCGGCCGCTCGTGCATGCGCGCAACCCCATGCACGGTGTACTCGCCACCGATCGAAGCGAGTGCTGCCGTCAGAGGACGAATCGCCGTGCCTGCATTACCCATGAACAGATCAGCCGAAGGCGCCGGCAGAGTGCCCGCAGTACCTGTGACGGTAAAGTCCTGACTATCACCATGCTGTACCCAGCGTATGCCCAGTTTTTGGAGTGCTGTCAGCATCACATGGGTATCATCCGAAGCGAGCAAGGACTTGATGTCTGTTGTTCCCTCTGCGAGCGCTGCCAATAGCAGAATCCGGTTCGAGATACTCTTCGAGCCAGGCAGCTTGACCACCCCTTGCGCGCGCTGCGATGGCTGCAAATCAAGATGTTGCGGGTAGTGCCTCATTAATCGCCACCTTGCTGATAAGTGCGTGCCTGCTCAGCAGCTTCGATCGCAGCAATCCACGCCTGTCGTGCTGATTGCGCGCGCGCATATACGTGCTCAAGAGCGGCGCCATCGGATGCCACTAGCATTGCGCGCAATGTCGATAACTGTGCGGTGTAGGCATCAAGTTCAGCGAGTAACGCAGCTCGGTTTGCCAATGAAATATCGCGCCACATTTCTGGGGAAGAACCTGCAATACGGGTGAAGTCGCGGAAGCCGCTAGCCGCGTATTGAAACAGAAGATCCGCATTATCACGAGCGGCGATGTCATCGACGAGTGCGTACGCCAGCAGATGCGGCAGATGACTCACCGCCGCAAATACCGCATCATGCTCATCCGCACCGAGATGATGAATTTGCGCACCACAGTGCTGCCATGCACTGGCGACGGTAGAGATACTGTACGAGGAATTTTCGGGTAATGCCGTCAACACCACCTTCTTGCCACGATACAGCTCGGGCAGTGCCGCCTCCGGACCATTCTGTTCGCGACCTGCGATCGGATGGCCAGGTACAAATTGCGCAATCTTGTCGCCGAGCGCTGCACGTGCCGCTTGCACCACATCGCCCTTGGTACTACCGGCATCGGTCACCACGGTTCCAAATTGCAGGTGCGGCGCCAGTTCGCGCAACAATGCCTCCGTCTGCGCTACCGGTGCTGCAATCAGCACCAGATCAGCGCCGGACACCGATGTGGCATCACCGATCTCATCAATGATGCCGAGTGATTGAGCGCGCTGCAAAGTCTCAGCGCGACGCCCCACGCCTATAACTTGTTTGACCGCATTTGCCTGCTTCAAGGCAAGGGCAAACGAGCCACCAATCAAACCGACACCAAAGACAACAATGCGATTGAAAGACTGCAAGGGAGTTGGCGAAGCGCTTTGCATCGGCGACAACATTCAACCCGGCATTAGCCGAGTATGGCCTTCAGCGCATCGATGAACGCCGCATTCTCATTCGGCAAGCCGATAGAAACACGCAACCACTGCGGCAAACCGTAATTGCCCACCGGGCGCACGATGACGCCTTTTTTTAGTAATTCAAGATTTACCCGGGCACCGGCGCCATCCTCATCACCCGCACGGAACAAAACAAAGTTGCCATACGAAGGAACGAATTCGATACCCATCTGCGTAAACGCATCGGTGATCTGACGGTAGCCGTCGGCATTTAGTTGTGCGCTTTTCTGAAGGTAGGCATCGTCGTTTAATACTGCGACGGCGGCCGCTTGCGCAAGCGAGTTCACATTGAAAGGCTGACGAATGCGATTGAGCAGATCGGTCAGGCCGGGTTGCGCGATGCCGAATCCGACACGCAAACCCGCCAGCCCATAGGCTTTGGAAAAAGTACGCGAAACAATCAGGTTCGGGTATTGCCGCACCCAAGCCAGTGGGTCGTAACGCAGCTCAGGCGGCAGATATTCGGTGTAAGCCTCATC
>JAIXQV010000028.1 GCA_027485535.1 Oxalobacteraceae bacterium
AGAAGCTGGCGCCGCGCCAGCTTCTTCCCGTTCACGGCATAATGCTTGTGCGAGCCTTTCATTGCACGAGCCATGCCCGATTACAAAATCCCCGAATCCGTTCTTGTCGTCATTCACAGCGCAGATTTGCACGTGCTGCTAATCGAGCGCGCCGACAAGCCTGGTTTCTGGCAGTCGGTCACTGGTTCAAAAGATGCGCTCGACGAGCCCTTGCAGGTGACGGCTGTACGTGAAGTTTTTGAGGAAACGGGTATTTCGATCGGTGGCGATCAGGTGCCACTCACCAGTTTGCGTGACTGGCAGCTATCTAATGTCTACACCATCTACCCGGCTTGGCGTCAGCGCTATGCGCCAGGCGTCACGCAGAATACCGAGCATGTATTTGGATTGTGCGTACCGCGTGATATCGTGATTACGCTCGCGCCAAGAGAGCACTTGCAGCATCGCTGGATGCCGTGGCGCGAGGCAGCCGATCAATGTTTTTCTCCATCAAACGCCGAGGCAATCCTGCAACTTCCGCGCTATAGCATTGATTCTGATTCATGAAGCTTCGCATTGCGACTTGGAATATTCACAAAGGCGTAAGTGCCTTGGGGCGACGCCCACGCGTGCACGGCATCAAGCAAGCGCTAGCTGGTATCGGTGCTGACATTGTGTTTCTACAAGAGGTGCAGGGACGTCATGATCTGCTGGCGCTAAAGCATGCGAGCTGGCCGTCTCAGGGTCAGCATGAGTTTCTGGCCGCCGATACGCAGCATAGCGCCTACGGTAAAAACGCTGTGTATGACCATGGCCATCATGGCAATGCACTGCTCTCGAATTTTCCGATTTCTGCCGTTCGGAATCATGATGTTTCCGATCATGCCTTTGAGTCGCGCGGCATCTTGCATTGTGTAGTGAAAATCGATACGCGAGTCATTCATTGCTATGTCATTCATCTTGGCTTGTTTGCGGGTAGCCGCTTACGTCAGACCGATGCGCTAATCGAAGCAGTCAGCACCAGCGCGCCAATCGATGCCCCATTGCTGATCGCGGGCGATTTCAATGACTGGACTAACTCGCTGTCAGATAGCCTGTGCGCGCGACTCGGTGTCACCGAGGTATTTGACCGACAGCTAACGGCGTCACGCTTTGGTAGTTACCTCAGGCGGCTATCGGGTCGGGGGCCACGCAAAGCGCCAGCGCGTACCTTTCCTGCGGCGATGCCCGTGCTGCAGCTTGATCGAATTTATGTCCGTGGTTTTGATGTGGTGGAGGCCAAGGTATTGTTTGGTGCGAGTTGGGCAAGATTGTCCGACCATGCACCCATCACCGCTGAATTGATTTTGCAGCCCACTGCTAATTCGATCTCACCCGAATCATTCAACGAGATTGTGCATGCGAGTGGCTAGCTACAGCCATGGCAATCAGCTATCGCTGCTACACCGCGGTGAGCAGTTTTTTCCTGCGCTAATTGGTGCCTGCAACAACGCCTTGGCCGAGATCTATGTTGAGACGTATATCTTTGCACTTGATCCCACCGGCCTGCGCGTCAAGACGGCCCTGTTGAACGCGGCTCGGCGTGGCGTAGCGGTGCAGCTGGTGGTGGATTGGCTCGGTACGGGTGATGAAACGATTGCGCAATTACGCGCCGAGCTTGAGCCCGCCGGCGGCCTCGTGTTCGTTTTCAATCCGTGGTTTCAGCGTGGCATTGTGCGTATGCACAGAAAAATTGCTGTCATCGATCAGCGCATCGCCTTTCTGGGTGGCTTGAATATCAACGATGACTTGCTCGCCGATGACGGTAGTGCCGAGCCTTTGCCGGCAGCGCGGTGGGATTTTGCCGTCTGCGTGAGTGGGCCACTGGTACAAACCATACATGCCGAAGTCCTGGCGCAGTGCCAGCGACTCGGGCCGAGGCCACTGAGAACGAGACTGCAAAGTTTTCGCGCCTATGTCAGCAATCGTCAGGCATGGCGCACTGTGGAAGTGGCTGAGGCGGCTTTTGTGGTGCGCGACAATCTGCGTAACCGCCAGGCGATACAGCGTGCCTTACTGCAGGCACTGGGCCGTGCGCGCAATAGCGCTTTATTAGTCACGCCCTATTTCGCACCCGGCCGCAAATTACGTAAAGCCATGGTGCATGCGGCACAGCGCGGCGTCGAGGTGGTGCTGCTCATCGGTGTAGGACAGTTCGTTATGCAGGACGCGGTCGCGCAATCCTTTTATCCACGTTTGGTACGCGCCGGTGTGACGATTGTGGAATATCGTCATACCCAGTTACACGGCAAGCTCGCGGTGATTGATGGTGAGTGGGCGACAGTCGGTTCGAGTAATTTCGATGGCCTATCACTGTTCGTCAACCACGAAGCGAATATTGTCGTGCGTGACTCTGCCTTCGCTAAGTCTCTGCAGCAGATGATCAGGGCGGCGGTGGCAGAGGGTGTAGCGATTACCGCGGCCGATGTCGCGCGGCTATCGCTACCGCGTCGCGTATGGAATCGGTTCGCCTACGGCTTGTACCGCTTGGTCCTTCAGGTGCTAACGCTTGGCAGCTACACCCGTTGACGGTTACGATCATTGAATGGACGGTATCCGAATCGATAAATGGTTATGGGCAGCGCGCTTCTTCAAGACCCGCTCGTTGGCGTCCGAGGCAGTTGAGCGAGGCCGTGTTCGAGTCAATGGTGAGCGCTGCAAGCCGGCGCGGGGGTTGAAGCTGGGCGAGCTGCTGGATATTGATAACGGCAGCACCGAGTGGCAAGTGCGGGTGTTGGCCTTGTCGGACAAGCGCGGCCCGGCAACGGTGGCGCGGCAGTTATACGAGGACAC
>JAIXQV010000019.1 GCA_027485535.1 Oxalobacteraceae bacterium
GAAGTCGCTGGGTTGTTGTTAGCCTGGGATTCAAGGGGGCGCCTCTCCATACCGCTTTCAGTACGCACGCTAGCGGCCTTGTTGTCCTCCGGCGGAATGATGCGCAACTGCTGCCCGACGCGAATATCGTTTGGGTTGGATATACGATTCCAGTCGCTTAGGTCGCGCAACGACTGGCTAACTTGCTTTGAAATCTTGCCTAGGGTATCCCCTTTTTTGACGGTGTAAAACCCGGGGGGATCGGCAGGCTCAGGGGCGATAGCTGTCTGCGCAATCGGTGACTTGGACTGTGCAGTCTTGCTCTTTTCGCCGGTGGCAGTGCGGTCGTCGATCGGCGCATTGCCAGGAGCACCGGCACAGCCATGAAAGAGCCATGCTGCCGCGAGTAACACGACGATTTTTAGCGTTGTTTGCTTCATTGGTCCTGCTCTGAAAACGGTATCAGCCTTAGCCAAACGTACCCGGCCGCATCGGCACGAAATGACAAGGCTCCAGTAAATCTGCCATCCATTCATTCGGCTTGGTGCGAACGACCAGCTTGAGACGCTGAGAGCGCTCACCGACCGGCGCAATCAAACGCCCGCCCAGCGCCATTTGGTCCAGAAGTGCCTGCGGCACGTCCAATCCGGCCGCCGCCAGAATGATGCCATCGAACGGTCCGCACTGGGGCAAGCCCAACATACCATCGCCATAGTGCAGCCGCAGATTAGGAATACACAGCGCACGCAAGTTGCTGCGAGCCAGTTCGTGCAGTGGCCGCATACGCTCAATCGAGTAGACCTCATCGGCCACCTGCGCCAGCACCGCTGCTTGATAACCACAGCCGGTACCGATCTCCAGTACCCGGCCCAGCTTTCCATTGACGCCCTCGCGAAGTAACTCGATCATGCGCGCGACAATCGAGGGCTTGGAAATCGTCTGGTGGTAGCCAATAGGTAATGCGGTATCGACGTAGGCTTGCGAGGCTAGCCCAGGCTCCAAAAAGTAATGCCGAGGGACGCTCTCAATGGCCGCTAGCACCGCCGCATCCTTGACGCCCTGCTGCGCGATTTTGCGCACCATCGCTTTACGTACTGCTTCAGAGACCAGAGGCACATCCGACGTGGCTTCAGCGACAGTAGATGGACGCTGCGGCTTGGCTGCAACAGCAGGCATCGTTGCCGGGCGCGTGTTGGTCGTCCCTTCCGTGGCGTTGCGAGTCGCGGTTTGTGTACTGTGAGTACGTTGCGGCGCGGCTTTACTGCGGCCAGATAGCCCGGTCACAAAATCAAGCGTCAGCGGAAATCGCTTCTTGGGTTGGCTCTCGCTCTCGCTCATCGTAGCACCGTCCGCAACCGTTCTAACTGAGGGCCATGCGTCAGATCGATCTGTAACGGTGTCACCGACACCCAGCCCTGCTCCGTCGCATGAAAATCGGTTCCCTCGCCAGCATCTTTGGCCCGGCCCGCTGGACCAATCCAGAAAATCTCTTTGCCATGCGGATCCGACGAGCGGATCACTGGCTCTGATTCATGTCGCTTGCCAAGCCGTGTCGCCACCACTTTGTTGAGGGCGGCGTACGGGCGATTTGGAATGTTCACATTCAGCAGGAATGGCATAGTCAGCGCATCCAAGTTCCGCTGGACGATATCTTTCGCCAGGCGCGCAGCGGCGTCCAGCTCCGACCAACCATGATCAACCTGAGAGAAAGCAATGGCCGGGATGCCGAACAGGAAGCCTTCAGTGGCAGCAGCAACGGTGCCCGAGTAGAGCGTATCGTCGCCCATGTTCTGGCCCTGATTGATGCCGGACACCACCAGATCGGGGCGTTCGTCAAGCAATCCGGTCAGCGCGATATGGACGCAATCGCTGGGGGTGCCGTTGATCGAGTAGTAGCCCTTATCGGATTTCATGACGCGCAAGGGCCGGTCGAGCGTGAGCGAGTTTGAGGAGCCAGAGCGATTACTATCTGGTGCCACCACGACGATGTCAGCAAACGAAGACAGCTGATCAGCAAGTGCGTTGATTCCGGGGGCTAGGTAGCCATCATCGTTGCTGATCAGGATTTTCATCGGCGCGATTTTACCTGAACGCATTCCCGACGCGGAGGCGGTTTGAGGCAGCTCAACACGGCGCGTTCAACAAAAAATTCTGGACTTCCTTCAGGTCCCGCGTCCGTGCAAAGGGCGGCAGGCTCTGCCAGATCCGACGACCATAGGGTTTTGAGATGAGTCGCGGATCGCAAATCATGAGCACACCACGATCATGCTCATCCCGAATCAAGCGACCGGCTCCCTGCTTTAGCGAGATGATGGCCTCGGGCAGCTGATGATGCATGAACCCATTCTGACCACGCCGCTCCATCGCGGCGATACGCGCCGCCAGTACCGGATCATCGGGCGGTGCGAACGGTAACTTGTCGATAATAACCAACGACAGAGCGTCGCCGCGCACATCAACACCCTCCCAAAAGCTCTGACTACCCACCAACACCGCATTGCCTGCGCTGCGGAAGCGCTCGAGCAACTCGTTTCGGCCCAGCTCACCCTGTATGAGTAATGGCCACGGTAGCTGACGCTCGGCAAATAACTCACGTAGCCGCTCGCTGGCGCGTCTGACAGCGCGCAAGGTGGTACAGAGCAAGAAAGCACGGCCACCAGCCGACTCGATCACCGGAAGCGCAGCATCGATCACTGCATCGGTGTAAGCGATTGAACTGGGGTCGGGCAGATCAGCGGGCACATACAGCAAAGCCTGTCGCGCGTAGTCAAACGGACTCGGCCAGCTTTTGGCGGTGGCGAGCTCAAGACCCATCTGCGAAGTGAAATGGGAGAAATCATTTTTCGCCGCCAGCGTCGCCGAGGTGAAAATCCAGGCGCGCGGTGCGCCTTCACGCTGTTTGTTAAAGATGGGTGCAATCGAGAGCGGCGTTCGGTGTAGCTGCAAGGATTGCGAAAATGCCTCGACCCACAATACTTCAGCTTGCTCACCTTCTGATGCCACCGACAGGTTCCATCGATCCAGCATCAAGCCAAGCTCCGATGCCCGTGCGCGGCACTGCTCGATAGTCTCGGCACGCTCGGCCTGCGTCGCCACAATCTCGACCAAGTGTGCCAGCATTGCTTTCAGGTGCGCTAACGCCGGAAAGAACGCGCTGCTCTCTGCAATCTGCTGGTAGGCCAGCTTGGCGCCTTCGACCGGAAAGCTGAGGCGCAGATCTCGCGCGGCCTTCTCGACGCTGGATACCAACGCGCCCCAATCTGCGCCGTCGCGCGCGTGAGCCAGACCTTCTGCCAGCACATCACGGCACAGCTCCATCACCTGCGTCGTCGACACCGTCTCACCAAAAAACAAAGTAGCCGTATCGGGCAACTGGTGCGCCTCATCAAAAATGATGGTGTTTGCGGTCGGCAGTAACTCAGCGACGCCTGTGTCTTTCAACGCCACATCAGCGAAAAAAAGATGGTGATTCACTACGACCACATCGGCCTGCTGCGCATCACGCCTGGCCTTCATGACGAAGCAATCCTGGTAGTGCTTGCACTCGGCACCGGCACAATTATCCCGGGTAGAGGTCACCAAATTCCATACCGAGGCATTTTCAGGGACACGGGAGAGCTCGGATTTATCGCCGCTACGCGTAGTCTTGATAAAGCGACCAATCTCGCGCAGGTAGCCAACATCCTCACGCGCGGTCAGACGTCCATTTTGCAGCGTACGGTCGAGGTGAAAATGGCAAACATAGTTAGCGCGTCCCTTGAGCAGCGCGATACTCACCGGCGCATTCAGTGCTTTACGCACGACTGGGATATCGCGCAGAAAGAGTTGGTCTTGCAGGTTGCGGGTACCGGTCGAGACAATCACCTTGCCACCCCAAAGCAACGCCGGCACCAAGTAAGCGAATGTCTTCCCCGTACCCGTGCCAGCCTCAGCCAGCAGCGTGGATTGCGTCGAGATTGCCTGCGCCACTGCGCGAGCCATATCGGCCTGCGACTGCCTTGGTCGAAAGTCGGGGATGTGCTCTGCGAGTCGACCAGTGGCCGAAAACAATGCATCAACCTCGGCATCATGAATGCCGACAGAATCGGTGGTGGCAGGCGTTTCGGTCAAAATGCGATAGGCCGTCAGGCAGGGATATCAGGAACCAGCAGCATCTTCAGCTGCAGTACCTGATCCTTGAGTTGCAGCTTACGTTTCTTCAAGCGCGTAAGCAGTAAGTCATCGCGAGTAGCCAGATCAGCCAAACGCAAAATCGCTTCGTCGAGATCGCGATGCTCAATCTCCAAGGCGACAATCCGTTCCCGCAGTTGCTCAGGGTCGAGGCTCATCTGCAGGTGTTGTTTCTTTTGGCGGGGTGACGGAGGCAGGCTCACCCGCTTCAGCATTCTCAGCCTTGCGAGCAGAACCAGTGATCGAGATGGATTTGGCGCGTTGTTCAGCCGCGCGACGCTCTCGCTCAGCGACAGCGCGGTCCCGACCGGCGGCACGCTCGCGTCGTAACAGCGCATTGGCCTCCACTTCGACGCGCCGCACCGCTTTGTTCGCGCGTCGCTCGCTATCGCGCAGATCATTCAGACAAGACGAGGTAAAAAAATCCTCGTAGCATTGGGCACGTTGATACGCTACTCGACGTTCAATTTCCGCACGGGCGTCCGGAACTAAAGCAAGTGCGGCATTAGCGCGCGCTATCGTCTCAATCGACTGAGGGGGAAATTGTGTCGCCAAAGCCTGCTCGGCAGCGCCAGTCGCAGCGATGGACTGTGCGCCAACGATTGAGTAGCTTAGCGATAAGCTAGCCGCAACAATCAATACCGCAAACTTTTTTCTCAGTACCAAAATATCCCGTTTCGCTCAATCAGCAGTTTCTCTGACCATTGCTGCAGCAGACTGTCGGCGCTCGCTTTCTTTGTACTCGCGAGATTGCATCTCGACGATACGCGACACTGCTCGCTGAAACTCAGTTGCAAAACTACCCTCGGTGAACAGCAGCTCCGGCGCAACTTCTGCCGATATCAGCAGCTTGATCCGGTGGTCATAGAGCACATCCACTAGCCAAGTGAATCGACGAGCCTCAGAGGCCATCTCAGCCGACATCTTCGGCACGTCCGACAAAATCACCGTGTGAAAGCGGTTCGCAATTTCGAGGTAATCGTTTTGAGAGCGCGCGGTACCACAGAGCGTCGCAAAATCAAACCAGACTACCCCACCAGCGCGCCGTATGCAACGCAGATCTCGAGATTCTATCCTGATCTTGGGATCATCCTCAGCGGCGCCGGCGAGATCGAAAAAAGCGTGCTGCAGGGCTTCTGCCGATGCCGCCCCCAGTGGCGCATGGTAAGCCGAGACCTGCTCCAGAATGCGCTTGCGGTAGTCGGTTCCGGCGTCGACATTCAGCACGTCGAGCTTATCTTTGAGTAGCGCAATCGCCGGCAGCAGTCGATCGCGATGCAAGCCATCCGGATACAGCGCATCGGGTGCGTAGTTGGAGGTCATCACAAACGACACGCCATGATCAAACAAGGGCTGCAGCAGGTTGTACAGAATCATCGCATCCGCGATATCGGAGACATGAAATTCATCAAAACAAATCAGCCTATAGCGTTGCGCAATTTGCTCGGCCACGACCAACAAAGGATCTTCTACATCTTTCTGCTCATCCAGTGCGTGGTGTACCTCACGCATGAACTCATGGAAGTGGATGCGTGTCTTGCGCTGCACTGGCACGACAGCATGAAAACAATCCATGAGAAATGACTTGCCACGGCCAACACCGCCCCAGAGATAGACACCGCGCGGAATATCCGGATGCCGGAGTAGTTTGGTGAGACGCGTCGAGCGCTTGGAACGGTAAGCTACCCATTCGTCAAACAAGCGCTGCAGCCGATCGACTGCCACTCGCTGTGACGGATCTGCGCTGTAGCCACGCTCAGCAAGGGAAAGCTCGTAATACTCGGTGACATTCATTGCGCGTCGCCAAGCGGGGTTAGGTCGACCGCGAGTTGCGCAGGGTAGCGTTGCCGCGCCGCGCCCAAAGGGAAACCAATGCCCATCGACACCCCTATCCCACTCGCGCTACCAAAACTGCCACCACCAACACCCACGCTGACTCGGGTTCCGCTACTGCCGACGGCGCTGCCGGGCAAACGGTAGATCACCTCAGAGGCGCGGTAGCCCGGGTGATTACAGACCACCCGCAGATCGCCATTCGGCTCACCGACGGTCACTGTTGCCGGCGTCTGCACATTCCAGCTGCCCGACAAGTTGCTGACCACGCAAGCTGCGCCAAGCACCGGCTTACCTTGGGCCGTTGATACAAGCTGTACTTGTCCTGCCGGTGGTGAAGGCTGACTGGCGCAACTGATCAGCAATGTGACCAGTGCGCCCACCACAGCGATCCGTCGCCCGCTGCGGCTGCCTCGAGACCTTAGGATAGTGCGCCGCGCGGGCATGGGCTTAGAAATTGAGCGCCCGCTTATCCACCGCCAGCGCGGCTTCTTTGGTCGCCTCTGATAGCGTGGGATGTGCGTGGCAAATGCGGGCAATGTCCTCTGCCGAGGCACGAAACTCCATCGCCACCACGGCTTCGGCAATCAACTCGGAGGCCATCGGTCCGACGATATGTACGCCCAAAATTTCATCCGACTTCGCATCTGCAAGGAACTTCACCAAGCCCGAGGTGTCACCCAGCGCGCGAGCGCGACCATTTGCCATAAACGGAAAACTACCCGCCTTGTAGGCAATGCCAGCCGCTTTTAGTTGCTGCTCTGTTTTACCCACCCAAGCGATCTCAGGCGAGGTGTAGATGACCCAAGGGATCGTGTCAAAGTTGACGTGGCCGTGTTGCCCGGCGATACGCTCGGCGACAGCAACGCCCTCTTCCTCTGCCTTATGCGCCAGCATCGGGCCGCGTACAACATCGCCCACCGCCCAGACATTCGGCAAATTCGTTTTGCAATGATCATCCACCACCACGAAGCCGCGCTCATCTAGCTTCAAACCAACGGCATCGGAATGGAGTCCATCAGTATTCGGCACACGACCAATCGAGATAATCAGCTTATCCACCTCGAGCACGTGTGCCGCACCAGCAGCATTGGTGTAATCGACGCGTACGCCTTTTCCGGTTTTGATTTTGCCGATCTTCACCCCCAGCTCGATCGCCAGACCCTGCTTGACGAACAGCTTATGTGCTTCGCTGGCGACTGATTCATCCACCGCGCCGAGGAAGGTCGGCAGCGCCTCAAGGATGGTTACCTCGGCACCGAGTCGACGCCATACACTGCCCATCTCAAGACCAATGACACCCGCACCGATGACGCCTAGTTTTTTTGGCACATGATCGATTTCTAGCGCGCCCGTGTTCGACAAGATAAGCTGCTCATCGAATGGCAGATCAGGAAACGCGCGCGGATTCGAACCGGTAGCGACGACGATATGCTTACCGGTGACTGACTCGTTTGCGGGTGCTGATACCGCGATTTCATAAGCACCTGCATCCGCTTTGACGAACGACGCGCGTCCGTGCAAAAAAGTTACCTTGTTCTTTTTAAACAGGTACTGGATGCCGTCATTGTTTTGTTTGACGACGCCGTCCTTGCGCCCCAGCATCTGCGCAAGATTCAGCTTGACGCCCTTAACCTCGACACCATGCTCGGCAAGACCATGCTGCACATGCTCGAAATGCTCCGAGGATTGCAGCATCGCCTTAGAAGGAATACAGCCGACATTGGTGCAAGTACCGCCAAGCGCCGGGCCACCTTTGGCGTTTTGCCAGGCATCGATACAAGCAACCGTCAGACCCAGTTGGGCGGCGCGAATCGCAGCGATGTATCCACCCGGGCCGCCGCCAATCACGACCACATCAAAATGCTTTGCCATGGCCGCCCCTTACAGATCGAGCAGCAGACGCGCTGGATCTTCCAGCGCCTCTTTCATCGCCACCAGGCCGAGTACCGCTTCGCGACCATCAATGATGCGGTGATCATATGAGAGCGCGAGGTAGTTCATCGGACGAATCACAATCTGTCCGTCTTCAACCACTGCGCGTTCTTTGGTGGCATGTACACCGAGAATCGCTGACTGCGGCGGGTTGATGATCGGCGTGGAGAGCATCGAACCAAAGACACCACCATTCGAGATGGAGAAAGTGCCGCCGGAGAGTTCCTCCAGCGTGAGCTTGCCGTCCTTGGCCTTGGTACCGAAC
>JAIXQV010000275.1 GCA_027485535.1 Oxalobacteraceae bacterium
GCGTCGCGGATAGCGCCATCGCCCGCCAGATACAGTTTTCCGCCCAACTCGGCAGGGAAATAGCTGGTCTTGAAACGCTCCGGATCATTCCAGATCGTGCGAATCATCGATGGCCAGGGGCGCTTCACGACCAAGATGCCGCCATGGCCATTCGGCATATCGTTGCCCGCTTCGTCGACGATCGCTGCTTGAATACCCGGCAGCGGCAAGGTGCAAGAACCCGGCACTAGTGGCGTCGCACCCGGTAACGGCGTGATCATGTGACCACCGGTCTCGGTCTGCCAGAAAGTGTCGACGATCGGACACTTCTCGTTACCGACGTTCCGGTGGTACCACATCCATGCCTCGGGGTTGATCGGCTCACCAACGGATCCGAGCAGACGCAGCGAGCCCAGATCGTAGCGCTGCGGATGTACCGCCTGATCAGCCTCGGAGGCTTTGATCAGCGAGCGAATCGCGGTGGGTGCGGTATAGAAAATTGTCGCCTTGTGGCGCTGGATCATGTCCCAGAATCGGCCCGCGTTCGGGTAAGTGGGCACGCCTTCAAAGACGATTTGGGTTGCGCCGGCTGCCAGTGGGCCATAGGCAATGTAGGTGTGGCCAGTGACCCAGCCAATATCTGCGGTACACCAGAAAACATCATGGGGCTTGATATCAAACGCCCATTTCATGGTCAGCATCGCCCACAGCAAATAACCACCTGACGCATGCTGAACGCCTTTGGGTTTACCCGTCGAGCCTGAGGTGTAAAGAATAAACAGCGGATGCTCAGCACCTACCCATGTTGGCTCGCACTCGCTCGACTGGCCTTCCATCAGATCATGCAGCCAGCGATCACGGCCAGCAACGATATTGATATTGCCCTTGGTACGCTGATAAATGACCACGCTCTTGATGTTCTCGCAGCCACCCATGGCGATTGCTTCATCAACAATCGATTTCAAGGGGAGTTGCTTGCCACCGCGTAGCTGCTCATCCGCCGTGATCACCGCAACAGCGCCTGCGTCGATGATGCGCTCTTGCAGCGACTTGGCAGAGAAACCACCGAATACCACCGAATGTGTGGCGCCGATACGAGCGCAGGCTTGCATCGCCGCGACACCCTCGACCGACATCGGCATATAGATGATGACGCGATCACCCTGCTTGATGCCCAGCGACTTCAGACCGTTCGCGAACTGACACACCTTGGCATGCAGTTGGCGATAGGTGTACTGACTGACCGTGCCGTCATCGGCTTCGAAAATTATCGCAGTCTTGTCGGCGTTACCATTGTCGAGATGACGATCAAGGCAGTTGTGCGAAACATTCAACTCGCCATCGTCAAACCATTTATAAAAAGGTGCTTGCGACTCGTCGAGCACGCGGGTAAACGGCTTCTGCCAATGCAGGTGTTCGTTGGCAAGCCGACGCCAGAAGCCCTCATAATCCTGATCCGCTTCACGGCAAAGCGCGAGGTAAGCGTCCATCCCTGAGATGGCCGCGTTCTTGACGATTTCATGCGAGGGTGGAAAGACCCGATGCTCATGCATCAGGGACTCGATCTCTGACATGGTGTCTCCAGCTTATGTCTATTTTGCTTAGAAGATAAGTCCGCTCACTTACTTCACCCTTACACCCGTGGGCATTTCAGGATTTCATACTTGAGCAGGGCAGTTGGGCATGGCACGGCGTGTAAAATGCGGCATCGCACGATACTGACCGAACGCGCTGATCGGTAGATAGTCGAATCTAGCAACACTCCCCGATCCGCCATGATGCTTGATCCAAACCTGGCCAGCGATAAAAACAGGCTTCTTGCCAAATTCGCATTGCCGGATGCGTCCACTGACTACTGAATTTCACAACCTGATTGTTTGCCACATGACTACCATTCAACAAGATGACCTGATCGAATCGGTCGCTGCCTCGCTGCAGTTCATCAGCTACTACCATCCGCTGGATTACATCCATCATCTGGCGCGTGCTTACGAGCATGAGAAAAGTCCTGCGGCGAAAGATGCTATTGCGCAGATTCTGACCAACTCGCGCATGTGCGCCGAGGGTAAGCGGCCCATCTGCCAAGACACCGGCATCGTGAATGTGTTTCTCACCATCGGCATGGATGTGCGCTTTGCAGGTTTTACCGGCTCGATTGAAGACGCCGTGAATGAAGGCGTGCGCCGCGCCTACAACCACCCAGATAACAAGCTGCGTGCATCTGTTGTGGCCGACCCGCACTTCGAGCGTAAGAACACGAAAGACAATACGCCTGCTGTGGTGCACATGACTTTAGTCCCAGGTAATACGGTCGAAGTACAAGTTGCCGCCAAGGGCGGTGGCTCCGAGAACAAGAGCAAGTTCGTGATGCTCAACCCCTCTGACTCGCTGGTAGATTGGGTCCTCAAAACCGTACCGACCATGGGCGCTGGCTGGTGCCCACCGGGTATGCTGGGCATTGGTATCGGCGGCACGGCCGAGCGCGCCATGCTACTTGCCAAGCAGTCGCTGATGGATGACATCGACATGTACGAGCTGCTGCAACGCGGCCCGCAAAACAAGCTCGAAGAGTTGCGTATCGAGCTGTATAAAAAAGTGAATGCACTCGGGATCGGCGCTCAGGGCTTGGGCGGCCTGACAACCGTGTTAGATGTAAAAATCAGCATGTACCCGACGCATGCTGCTTCTAAGCCCGTGGCCATGATTCCGAATTGCGCCGCCACTCGGCATGCGCATTTCACGCTGGATGGCTCTGGCCCTGCTTATATCGAGCCACCTTCGCTCTCCGAGTGGCCGCAGGTGCATTGGATGCCGGATACCCAAAAATCGCATCGGGTCGATCTCGATACACTCACCGCGGCCGAAGTCGCCTCGTGGAAGCCGGGTCAGACACTACTCCTCAACGGCAAGATGCTGACGGGCCGCGATGCCGCGCATAAGCGAATTCAAGACATGCTCGCTAAAGGCGAGCCGCTGCCGGTTGATTTCAAAAACCGCGTTATCTATTACGTTGGCCCGGTTGACCCGGTACGCGATGAGGTCGTTGGTCCGGCGGGTCCCACCACCGCCACGCGGATGGACAAGTTCACCGACATGATGCTCGAGCAAACTGGCTTGATCGCCATGGTCGGTAAAGCCGAGCGTGGGCCGGTGGCGATTGAGTCGATTCGCAAACACCGCTCGGCGTATCTGATGGCAGTGGGCGGTGCCGCGTATTTGGTGTCGAAAGCGATCAAATCCGCGAAGGTTGTTGGCTTTGCCGATCTCGGTATGGAAGCAATCTACGAATTCGACGTCAAGGATATGCCGGTAACCGTCGCTGTTGATGCTGAAGGAAGCTCGGTACATCAGAGCGGCCCGAAAGAATGGCAAGAGCGGATCGCGACGGGTAATTTTGCTGGCATTCCGGTCACGCTTGGCTGATTCCATCATCACATTAAGCCGCGATGCGCCGATCGGTATTTTCGATTCGGGCATTGGTGGCTTGTCGGTGCTGCGTCATGTGCGTACGCTCTTACCCGACGAGTCGCTGCTCTACTTTGCGGACTCGGGCTTTGCGCCTTACGGTGAGAAACCGGAAGCAGTGATTGTCGAGCGTGCAGTATCGATTGCTGCTTTCTTGCTCACTCAAAACATTAAAGCACTCGTGGTTGCCTGTAACACGGCAACTGCGGCCGCAATCGCAGGACTACGCGCGCGTTATCCTGAGCTACCGGTCGTCGGTGTTGAGCCAGGTTTGAAACCTGCGGCTAGCCTGACGCGTAGCGGCACCATCGGTGTGCTTGCTACTGCAAACACCCTTGCCAGTGAAAAATTCCTCAAGCTGCAATCGCAGGTAGCGCAAGATGCTCGCGTCACCTTCCTGCTGCAACCATGTAATGGTCTGGCGCATCAGATCGAAAAAGGCGAACTCAGCTCACGCGAGACACAGCAGTTGGTAGAGCACTATGTCACACCGCTTGTTGCGCAGCATGCCGACACGTTGGTGCTGGGTTGTACGCATTACCCATTTGTCGAGCAACTTATCCGCGAGGTTGCCGGGCCGGAGGTCAGTATTGTTGACACCGGCGAGCCAGTGGCGAGACAACTACAGCGCTTGCTGGAGCAGCGTGACTTGCTGCGGCAGATACCGGCTACGGATCGGCTGATGGCCTACACCACCGGGAGTAGCAGCACACTGTCGCTGGCTTTCTCCAAGCTGTTACGGCTTGACGCCCTGGTTCAAGTGGTCAGCGCCACGCACGTGCGCCATTGATTGCTGGCTGGCCGCCCCTTTTTTTGTATAATGGCGGACTTGCTTCAGTGGTGGCCGTAGCTCAGTTGGTAGAGTCCCAGATTGTGATTCTGGTTGTCGTGGGTTCGAGTCCCATCGGTCACCCCACAGAACCCCTCCCCCGCCGCTTTCCTTGCGCCCGCCTAATCACTCTTGAACGGATTGGTGAAGCGCAGCCCAATCCGCAGTGATTTGCCTCAAAACGCGTACTTAATCCCAGCCTGTAAGGTACGTGGCATCCCCACTTGAATACCGCGTGTGCGGTCGACGATGTAGGTTTGATTGGTCAGGTTTTTGGCGGTGATGAATAAGGTTGCCGAGCCTACGGTGTAGTTCGCAACCACGTTCCAGATGCCGTAGGCGTCGATCAAACCTGTCTGGCCATTCGATGTCGCAGATGGCGTTACTGTATTCGCGAAGTCTGAGTATTGTTTGCCAATGAACACGTATTCAGCACGCGTGTTCCAGTGAGATGGTGCTCGATAACCCAGGGTCAGATTTAGCAAATGCTCAGGGGCATACGGCAGACGATTGCCAATAGCACCTGAACCCGCACTGCTGCCAAATGCGGATTTTTGATCGGCAGTCGGCAACCACGTGAATGAACCGCGTGCAAATAGATTTCCCTCCAGGGCCGTAGTGAGCTTGTCGAATTGACTCGCCAATTCAATTCCCTGAAACAGTCCACGCCCTTCTTGGTAGGCCGTGCTGCCACCCGCAATACTGCCCACCTGGACCAAGTTGCTGAAGTTATTTCTAAATACCGCGATATCGAAGCTGATATCTCGGGAGGGTGATGACCTTAGACCAAGCTCTGCATTCACGCTACGCTCAGCGTTCAAATCAACCGTACCGCCACTCGTATTAATGGCATCTTCTACCCTTGGAGGACTAAATCCCTTGTGAACGCCGCCATAAAGATGGGTACCTTCACTGACTTGATAAGTCGCACTAACGCCCGGCACAATTTCAGTAAATGAGCTTGTTCCTCGCGTATTGTTGAGCGAATTAATTCGTTCATGCTGGATAAACTCAACGCGAGCAATCGGCGTGACTGCAAGACGTTCATTCAGCTGAAACCGGTTAGCGACGAAACCTGAAGTCGCGTTGGTGCGTCGCTGCTGGTTCTCACCGAGCGTCATGCCAGTGCCAGCAATATATTGGGTATAGCTCGTGAAGTTTTCTTGTCGACGGTCTTGAATCTCATTCTGATATTTAACGCCCGCCTCTAAATCATTCGTAATGCCAAACAGCTGGTGGCGAGTTTGTATCCGTGAGTCGATGCCAGCCGTGGTGTACTGGCGTAGTCGGCCCTCCATCTTGCAGGCATTTAGCTGAGCTGCTGAGAGTGCGGCACCGGCCAAGCGCGATTGACCATTTTGACCTTGGCAGTTCAATGCAGAAGCGGAAGTGCCAGTGTCGGATGCCTGCCGCCACCAGTCGCGATCAAAGTAAGCACCATACACACTGGTCAGTACCTTGGTGTCGGCATCCAGGCGCATCTCATGCGTTGCCGATAGCCCGGTGCGGCTGGCATCGAAAAAATCATTCTTGAATGGGTTATAGCGGGCCCCAAGATTTGAGTACTCTGCTTGCGTGAGTCCGGAGTACGTCAGTTGCGAGTATTCCTTGAAGTAAGTCGCCCGCAGTATCAGCTTGTGGTCGTCATTCAGCTGGCCGGCCCATTTGAAGTTCAGGTCATCCAATCGGCTATGCATGTTGTCACGCGCACCGTCAGATTCTTTGCGGTAGAGATCAAGGATGGCACCATTGCCAGTCGCCATCACATGGCCGTTCAGGTAACCGCGCGTACCAGCAGCGAGACCAACCAGTCCACCAAACTCTTTTTGTGGCTCGGGCGTGATGTAGTTGATGACGCCGCCAGCCGTCTGTGGGCCAAAGCGAATCACCTGACTGCCCTTGCTGACCTCAATCGATTCATAGCGATCGATCGGCGGATGGTAATAGCTGGCGTTATCCCCATAGGGGGCGAATGACAGCGGCAGGCCATCTTCCAGCAGCAGCGTTTTTGTAGACCGGGTCGGGTTCAGGCCACGAATGCCGATGTTGGGACGCAGGCCCACACCCTCTTCATCGCGCACATGCACACCCGGCACCTTGCGCAGAGCTTCGTTCACGTTGAATACGCGGCTTTCCTCCAGGGTGCGGCCGTCGATTACGGCGGCTGATCCGCTGCTTTCCGTACCCGAGCGTGTACCGCTGCCAATGACGTCCACCCTCGGCAAGATGCTGACCTCACTGGTATTGGCTTTGACATCGCTGGCACTCAGCTTGATGTCTTCGTTGCTTTTGCTGGATTGATGAGTACTTACTTCAGTGGCGGAAGCTGGATATACGGCGGTCGCCGCCAGCAATCCGACTGCCATCGCTGGACGGACAAAAAGCGCGGCATAGCCCGAGCAAATACGAGGTGATATGGGTTGCATGAAACTCTTCAGAAATCTAAATGAGAACGATTCGTATTAACTATAGCTGGGCCAGGGGAGCGCGTCAATGCTTTATTTCCGCGGAGACACGGTCCGAGATTTGGTACCCTTCCGGCTCTCTCTGCCCTAATCCTTAACATCCTATGGCTCAGCATCCTCCCGGCCCGGTCGTCGGCATCATCGGCGGTAGCGGCATCTATGACATTGATGGCTTGCAAGACCGTCAGTGGGTCAAGGTCTCCTCGCCATTTGGCGAGCCCTCGGATGAAATCCTGACCGGCACTTTGTTTGGTCAGGCGATGGCCTTTCTGCCGCGTCACGGGCGTGGCCATAAAATCCCGCCGTCCGAGGTGAATTACCGCGCCAATATCGATGCACTGAAACGCCTGGGGGTGACCGACATCTTGTCGCTGTCTGCCGTCGGCTCACTGAAGGAATCACTCGCGCCGGAAACCTTTGTGATTGTCGACCAGTTCATCGATCGCACCTTTGCGCGTGAAAAATCTTTCTTTGGCCGTGGCATGGTGGCGCATGTGTCAATGGCGCATCCGGTCTGTTCGCGCTTGGGCGATCATCTGCAACAGGCAGCGCAAGAGGCGGGCATCAACGCCGTGCGCGGTGGCACCTACCTCGCGATGGAAGGCCCGCAGTTCTCCAGCCTGGCGGAATCACAGCTGTACCGGCAATGGGGCTGTGATGTGATCGGCATGACGAATATGCCTGAGGCCAAACTCGCGCGCGAAGCCGAGATCTGTTACGCCAGCGTTGCGATGGTGACTGACTACGACTGCTGGCATCCGGATCATGCTCATGTGACGGTTGAGCAAATCATCGGCGTGTTGGTGGCGAACGCCAACAAAGGCCGCGAATTGGTCAAGCAGGTCGTGCCACAGCTAAAAGCCGATACAGCAGCAACGCAATGTGGCTGCCGAAGTGCACTGCAATTCGCACTGATTACTGCACCGGAGGCCCGTGATCCCGTGATGCTCGATAAACTCTCCGCAGTCGCCGGCCGTATGCTTAACTCATGAGCGCACATCTAAGGGAGCAAATCCTTGCTGCCTGCAAGCAGCTTGAGACTACCGGTCTGAATCGCGGCACCTCAGGTAATGTCAGCTGTCGCGAAGGCGATCATTTTCTGATTACGCCAACGGGTGTACCGGTCGATGAGATGACGCCTTCACGCATCGTCACGCTTAACTTTGATGGCAAAGTCATCGGCGTCGGCAAACCTTCGAGTGAGTGGCAGTTTCACGCAGATATCTTGCGTGCACGCCCGGAGATCAATGCCGTGGTGCACACACACGCACCGCACGCTACTGCATTAGCTTGCCTGCGCGAAGATCTGCCGCCCTTTCATTACATGATCGCCATCGCCGGCGGTGATTCGGTACGCTGCGCACCGTACGCCTTGTTTGGTACCGACACCTTGTCGCAGCATGCAGTTGAGGCGCTACGAGACCGTAAAGCCTGCCTGCTCGCGAATCACGGCATGATCACGCTTGGCCGCGATCTGGATGAGGCGATGGCCATCGCAATCGAACTGGAATCTTTGTGCCAGCAGTATCTGATCGCCCGCCAAGTCGGTAACCCAACGCTGCTATCTGAAAATGAAATGCAGGCCGTGATTGAGCGATTCAAAAGCTATGGCAAACATGCCACGGAGACAACAAGACCATGAATATCCAATCTTTGATTCGTACGATTCCGGATTATCCAAAGCCCGGAATTCAGTTTCGCGACATCACCACTTTACTCAAAGATGCTGATGGCTTTCGCAGCACGATTGATCAATTGGTCGAACGCTACCGGGGTCGCGACATCACCAAAATTGCTGGCACCGAAGCGCGCGGTTTTCTGTTTGGCGCACCATTAGCCTATGCGCTCGGCGTAGGCTTTGTACCGGTACGTAAACAAGGCAAGCTTCCCGGCAAGACCACTGGCCATGAATATGCTCTCGAATATGGGCACGACCGCATCGAAATGCATGATGACGCAATCGAAGCGGGGGACAAGGTACTGGTGATTGATGACTTGCTGGCGACAGGTGGTACAGCGCAAGCTACGGTCATGCTGGTACGCGGCTTGGGTGGCACGGTCGTGGAATGTGCGTTTGTGGTTGACCTGCCCGATTTGGGTGGACGTGCCAAACTCGAGAAAATGGGGCTGACCGTATTCACCCTCTGCGAATTCGAAGGCGACTAAGCGCCTACGTCGTGAGGCCGCTTGCTGTGTTGGCAGCCCTTGCCGTACGTCGTGTGCTGTCTGCGGTGCTGCCGCCTAGGCAACGCACGCGTCAACTCTGACGCTCATTTTTTTAAAGACGTTAAAAACGTCCCAATAACATGTCAAACATCCTTAATTCCGACAAAGTTGTCGCGCTGCGCTGGCATGACGGACCTGATTATGGCCGCTTGGAGATGGTGGATCAGACGCGTTTGCCAGCGGTATTCGAGTATTTATCCTACGACTCTGCAGCCGGCGTTGCGGATGGCATCCGTAGCATGGTGGTACGTGGTGCGCCCGCGATTGGGGTTGCCGCGGCTTATGGTGTCGCGTTGGAAGCCTTACGGCTGCAGTCTCAGGCGGGGGCAGTATTTGATAGCGCACTTGATACCGGGTTTGAGGTATTGGCCCAAAGCCGCCCAACAGCTGTGAACTTGTTCTGGGCACTCGATCGCATGCAACGCTGTCGATCACTGCACGTGCAAGACAGCCCTTCGCAGTTAGCAGCAGCCTTACTTACCGAAGCAAAAGCGATTCACGAAGAAGATGTGCGCATCAACCAACAAATGGGTGAACATGGCGCTGTACTGTTAGCGGACGGCGCGCACGTACTCACGCATTGCAATGCAGGTGCGCTTGCCACAGCAGGACATGGCACTGCACTGGGTGTGATTCGCTCTGCGGTAGCTGCTGGCAAACGCATCAGCGTGATCGCTGATGAAACGCGCCCATTTCTGCAAGGCGCACGCCTGACCGCCTGGGAGATGGTGCAAGAAGGTATTCCGGTCACACTGATCACTGACAATATGGCCGGGCATCTGATGGCACAGGGCGAGGTCGATGCGGTGATTGTTGGCACCGACCGCGTCGCTGCCAACGGCGATGTCGCTAACAAGATCGGTACTTACATGGTGGCTGTATTAGCCGCGCGGCATGGTATTCCTTTTTATGTGGCCTGCCCGCTCTCAACCATTGATCTATCTGTTGCGAGCGGCGATCAGATTCCGATCGAGGAGCGCGCCTCCAGTGAAGTGACCGGGTTTCGGGAGACACAATGGGCGGCAGCTGGTGTTCAAGTCCGCAATCCTTCCTTCGATGTCACACCTGCGGAACTTGTAAGCGCGATCATTACCGAGAAAGGTGTCGTGCACTCGCCGGATGAAGACAAGCTACGCGCACTATTCGACTAAACAGGCTCAGGCGCTAATCAGCACCGAATCAAAAAAAACTTTATCGAATATTTTTGGAATATCTTCTGCCGGCAGCGGGATTGACACGAAATAGCCCTGTATCTGATCACACCCCATACGCTGCAAAAGTTGTAACTGCTCAGCAGTCTCTACCCCTTCTGCCACTACGGAAATATCTAGGCTACGACCAACAGATACCATGGTCTCGCACAAGGTACTCGCTTGAGGATCCTTGCCTAACCGACGCACAAAAGATTGATCGATTTTCAGTACATCAATATCCAGACTCTGCAGCTTGGACAGCGAGGAGTAGCCCGTACCAAAATCGTCGATTTCGAGTTCGATACCCATCTCGCGCAACTTGCGCAACTCTGCTTGCGCTACACCATCTTCGTCCAGCATGCTGGATTCCGTCAATTCGAAGGCGATGAGTGATGTCGGCAGATCATTTTTTCTGAGACTTGCTACCAAGGTATGTCGCAAGCCTTCACCTTTGAGTTGTAATGCAGACACATTCACTGATACTGGCTTTACAGGCAGACCCTCAGCACGCCACTCCGCAATCTGCGCGCATACCTTACGAATCACATACTCACCAATCGGGACAATCAAGCCAGTTTGCTCCGCAACACAGATAAACTCCGCAGGCGATAACAATCCGCGCTCAGGGTGACGCCAGCGAATCAGCGCCTCCATACCCGTCAGCTCGCCGCTACGAGCGTCGGCACGCGGCTGGTAATAGATAACGAACTCTTCACGCCGAATAGCCATCTCCAGCGCTTGTTCAATCGTGATGCGCTCGCGAATCCGCTGCGCATAGGCCTCGTTGTAGTGTCGTGCTTGCGCCTTACCCTCGGACTTAGCTTCATACATGGCGATATCTGCGGCCATCAATAAACTATCAACATCACTAGCATCATCTGGATAGAGGCTGATACCGATCGACGCCCGCAGGTTAAATGCCCGCCAAGCACTACCTGCGCTCATCACCTCGATCGCATTGATCAGCTGATTTGCTACCCGTGCAGCCTGCGCTTCAGCATCATCACCAAGCCGATCCAGCAGGACCGTAAACTCATCACCACCAATCCTGGCGAGCTGATCTTGGCCACCAATCGCCTCTTGCAGAGTACGCGCGATTGCAACCAAGACATCATCGCCAGTACGATGGCCCAGCGCGTCATTGATATGCTTAAAGTTATCCAAGTCAAGATAGAGCAGCGCTATCTTGGTACGGGTACTTGCCGCATTCTCCAATACGCCGGGCAAATGCTGGCTCAGCCAGTGCCGATTCGGCAGGCCGGTGAGCGCATCCGTTCTTGCCATTCTTGAGAGCGTTTCGGCTTGTTGACGTGCGTCCGATACATCTCTGATAGTTACCGCGATACCGTGTCCTGAGCGAACTCCGCGGCGCTGAAACCACCCTGGCGAATGTTGTCGGTCATGCGGTACATGAAACTCATCTTCATAGAAACCGTCAGCAAGTACCCGGTTGCAATAAGCATGTAGCTCTTCAAGTTCACGACCATGGAAAAGCTCATCGATAACATGACCAATCATGTCGCCTCGCGAACGGTTCTGCATTTCGGCAGCGCGCTCGTTACAATCCTCGATGATCCAACTACCGCTTTCTTTGTGATCGGGCCGAATCATGAAAAACGCTTCACGCGCTGCATCGACTGCTAAGCGGAATGTCGCCTGTACCTGTGCCTGATGACGGCGTTGTGTAGCACTACGAATTTGCATACCGGCACCGAATGCTGTCATCAAGAGCAGTAATCCGCTCACTAGGGTGGCGATCACTTGATAAGATTGACGAGTTGACTCGTAAGCAGAAAATGCCCGCTCGAGACTTGATGCTGCGATTAATAGAACAGGGTAACCGTCAAGTCTATCCCAACCAATAATTCGAGCTTGCTGATCAAGAAATACATCGGCTGGGTCGACGCGCGACCCAAATTCGCCATCAAATCGAGCCGCCGCTATGTAATGGGCCGTACGATCGCCTACACCGGTGCGAGTACCCAAGACAGTGCCGTCGGTAAATCGAGCCGAAACAAAGTCGCCGGTCGGTAAATCCGCTACATCAGGAAATGCGAGCAAATAATCGACCTGAACTGCAATCAGCACTACGCCACCGAAACTTCCATTTGGCTTATTAATACGTCGGGTGAACCGAATAATTTGCTTTCCCTCCAACCCGCCCCTCCCTGCAGCAGGCGGGGAGATCATCAGCGTCGCGCCATCGCTATCC
>JAIXQV010000155.1 GCA_027485535.1 Oxalobacteraceae bacterium
CCTTTTACTTTGCCAGCGTCGCGCACTGTATTCATGCGCTCATCCAAGTAAGCGACCGCCTGCTTCAGCGCGAGCTCTTCACCTTCTTTGCAGGCCAAACGGTAGGATTGGCCCATGATCGTGACATCGAGCGTGGTCATGCGGCCTCTCTGTCGGCATCAGCGCTTGGCAGGCTATCGATCAACTTCGCTACCCGATCGTGCGCTTCTTGCATGCGCTGCTCCAGCCCAGTGTTTTGCTCGGTGAGCGCGGCGATCTGGCTACGGAGCGCAGCGTTCTCGCTGCGCAAGGTCTGCGCCATCTCTGCCAGTTGCTTGACCTTATCAAGCAAAGATTGGAAATCGAAAATCATCCGGCACTATAGTCGTGCGGCAGAATTTCCGTCAATACATTCAGGGACTTGTCATCGAAAGTTCATCAGTCACGTTCGGATAAGAAAGTTGTCAGTTTCGCACCGAGCGGACATGCACTAGGTGCTTTCGCTCGGCTCAGACCCGTGCAATTGGCCATCGACGGTGATCAGCGCAGTGTGCACGCGCTTCCCCGGGAACAGCGCCAAGCAGGCCGCGCGGTAGCGCTCAAGCTGTTGCCAATAGGTGGTTTGTTGCTGGTCGAGCAGACTGCGCTTGTAATCAAGCACCCACAATGCATCCTCGAACACCACGAGGCGGTCGATACGCATCCACTCGCCGTTGTAAACCAGCTCCAACTCGTTGTGCGCGAAACTGTGGGCAGCGGGATCGTAAAAGCGCTGTAATGTTTTGCTGGCGAGAATATGGGCCGCCTGCTCGCACACCACACGCGCTTCGGGCTCCGTGCATAGCAGCCAACGGGCGGCACGCTGAGCCGACGGCATCGAAATCGGCCATGACCCGGGTTGAGTCAAGCGCTCCATCAAGGCGTGCAGACGCTTGCCTTCCAGTGTCGCTTGATTATCTGGCTCAACCACCGCAGTCGGCAATGGGAATGCCCTCGGCTGAAACAGCGAGAGCGCGAACTGATCAGCGGCGCTAGTGGCATCCGACGGTGACGACACCGCCGGCGCGGGATCGAACTCTGCAACTGATATCAGCCGCTCATACCAGCTGTCCGGTTTCACCCCGCCGCCGTCATCTTTGCCCGTATGCGCGCCACTAATGATCAAGAGTTGCCGTGCGCGCGTTGCCGCCACATACAGCAGGTTCCAATTTTCTTGTTCTCTGAATGCTTCTTCCTGCGTAAACCATTTGTCGCGAGCAGCGCCTCGCTCCGCCTTTTTACCAAACACCGAAAAATGGACAGGTGCAGGCGCATCTTGGGGCCAATCACACAGCACACCCGCTTTTTCAGCGCCAGCATCGCTATGGTTCGCGCCCATCAGCACGACAACTTCGGCCTCCAATCCCTTGGCAGCATGAATAGTGAGAATACGCACTGCATCGGTCGCAGCGTCGACGTCTGCCTCATCTGGTGCATCGCGCTCGCTACCGCGCTGACGACGCCTGAGGTGCTCGAGAAAGCGCGTGATACTCGGATAACGTCCAGCATCTAAGGCGAGTGACAGTGCAACAAACGCGTCCAGATTGCCCAAGACTTGTGCTCGCGTCTCAATCGGTGAAGCCACCGCATAGCGCTGCAGCAGCTCACCCTCGTGTATGACACGATCCAGAAGATCATGTACTGGCAAATAGGAAGCATAGGCTAGCCAACGACTCAGAAAATCATGCAGACGAATCGCTGCCGCCGATGCTGTTTGTTCAATGACACGCTGCTGCAGTCGCAGCCACCAGTGCGAAAAACGATCGTCTACAGCCAGATCAACCAATTCTTCATCGGTACATCCACCGATCGGTGACTTCAACACACGCGCCAGAGCAAGATCATCGGCCGGCATCGTCAACCAGCGCAGCAGTGCGATCAGATCACCCGCTTCCAGCGTGTCGAGCAATCCCCCCGCGCGACTACTCACGAACGGTATACCGACCGACCGTAGACCTCGTTCAACAGAAGCAAGATGGGTTCGACTGCGTACCAGAATCATCATGTTCGACCATGACAATGCTTGGCCAGAATGGCTAAATTGCTGACGTGCCTGATGCAAGGCATAACCTACTTGCACGCCCTCTTTCTCGCGCCTGAGATCTTCCAGCTCAACCGGCGCTTGACAGAGAGGATCACGCAATGAAAAGCCATCAGCCTGCGGTGGCGATATTTTTTCCTCACGCAGCAATGGCAAACGCCACACCGCACCCTCGGCGCTCGATGTGGTTGCCTGCTCGGCATACAGTGGGTTGTCGCCCATCGTCTGATTGAGTGCCGAGACGACAGCGACTGCATTTCGATAAGTGATACTGGTCCGAAGATCTACCGCGCCGAACGGCTTCAATAGCTCGCGCGCCGCCTGAAATACACGCGGCTCTGCGCGTCGGAAACGATAAATCGATTGCTTAGGGTCGCCAACAATAAAGACACTGGGTCGCTGAGCGTCATGACCATAGGCGTCCAACCAGGCACGCACGATCTGCCACTGCAGCGGATTGGTATCCTGGAACTCATCAATCAAAATATGCTTGTAGCGGGCGTCAATCCGCGCATGCAGATAGGCTGCGTGTTCTGAATCAGACAGTAAACGCCAAGCCTGCAACTCGAGGTCAGCAAAGTCGAGCTTGCGCTGATCCGCTTTCACTGCATGATAATGATCGATCAGTACGGCACCAACCGTAAACACAGCCAAGTTCAACTGGCGAACAGTCATCTCGCTACTACGCGCGCGCAGATTGATCAAAGCCTCGCAAAGCGCAGCCCAATCTGATGGAAAGCGATCAAGGTCGTCTGCAGCTAGCGTTTTACGCTGCGCATTGGTGATCGTCATGGCACGTGGCTCGCCGCTTTTTGTCAGGCACGCGGCGCACAGTCGATCGAAAGATTCAAGACTAGGGTCAGCGCCGAGTGTTTGTATAAGTTCATCGGCGTTTTTTTGTTGCTTGTCGGTCCCCGCACCCAAGATGCGCGCCACTCGCGTCGCCAAACTCACCGATTGCTGATCGCCCCAAAAGCTCAGTCGTGCGTCTCGCTCACCATCCTCACCGCAGAGCGCAATCAGTTGTTGATGTGGATCGTCGCGCTCGCACAAAATTTCCCACTCAGCACGTTGATCGAGAAACTCATTCAGCAAGTCTTTGCCACCGCCATCGCCGGCAATGGCATATACCGTCATCAGCGCATCGCGCAGATGAGTGTTCTCTAACTGGCTCAGGGACTTGAAAAATCTTAACCAAGCTGCTTCTCGAATTTCAGTGATGCTTTCTTCAAGTGTCAAGCCATGCGGTATACCTGCCGCGAGTGGCGCAATCTGCAGCAGACGAATAAACCAACTATGAAAGGTATCAACCGACAAGCCATGCGGGCTAGCCAATACATCGGCATACAGCTGCCTTGCGCGTGGCAGATAGTGTCGCGCCTGCGCCGCCGACAAGCCGCGCTGTGTCAGCTCATCTAAGACCTGCTCATCACTGGTCTCCAGCGCTAACTGACGTAGTAAACGCAGCAGACGGTCACGCATCTCATCAGCCGCTTTCCGCGTGAAGGTAATCGCGAGCATCTCAGCGGGTTGCGCACCCTCCAATAACAGCCGCAACATGCGCGACACTAACAACCATGTCTTGCCGCTACCGGCGCAAGCCTCGACCAAGACAGAACGACTCGGATCTGCAGCGACACTGACGAACTGCTCCGCAGTGACGGGTTTGTTATCGATAAAGCGCTGCCCGCTCTGCATCACCATGCCCCCTTACGGCATAAACCGCGCATCGCACACCAGTGGCAATTCTTGCCAACACCGGTCGCGGGCAAAGATGCACCGGTGCCAATGGCCGTCAGTTGATCACATAGCTGCGCATGGAGGGCCTCGCGCCAGACAGGTAAATCAGTTGCATCGACTGTGGCCGGCTTGTCTTCATCAATCGTGACATAGGCCGCGTGCACGGGCGGTGGGTCGATCAGTAATGCATAGAACGGTAGCTGATGATCTTCGCGCTCATTGACACGGTTTTGCAGCGAGCGCTTACGGCCACTTTTGTAATCCAGTACCTGCGATTCACCGGATGCATGATGATCGACACGATCCACTTTACCAATCAGCTTGACGGATCCACCATCCCATTCAATCAAGCGCTCGTACCACTGCTCACCGAAGGCGAACTGCCATCCCTCCTGCTCGTGCTGATTTGCCCAATCAACATACGCGTCGCGTCGAGCAGACCAGCGCGCACGAAAACTCACCGCAGCGGGATTGCTGGTAACAATCTCGTCAAATACATGATCGCTAATGCTGGTCATCAGCGCGTGTCTTTGCTCCAAGGGCGTGTCCAGCGCGCGGACTTCCTCATGGTAGCGCTGCAGAATGTGATGCAACCATTGGCCATAGTCGCGACGCTCGGGTAATTCCAATAGCTCATCCGGCGGCGAAAGCCGAAGCATGCGCGACGCAAAGAACTGATAAGGGCAAACAAACAGCGTGTTGTAGCCACTGGCAGAAAGTGTTTGCGGCAGTAGCGCTGGCGCTGATGGCGTTGGCGGTGACACGGGTGCTTGTGACAGCTTGGCCTCTGCGCGCTGCGGCTGTACATGCGGCAATGCGGGCTGATCGGCCAGCGCGAGGGTCAACTCAAGCCGCTGTATCCACGGACTGGGCGCGACATTTTCGCCATCCCGCTTGGCCTGCCAGCACAGCACGACCTGCGGGCAACTGATTAGCAGAGCAGCGAATTGCCGAAGTTGCTCACGTTGACGCTGCTCGCGGGTGTCGAGTCCGAGCTCGCGACGAACTGCCTCGGCAAAAAACAAGGTCTCTGACGAGCGTGACGGCAAATGCTCTGCATCGACACTCAGCACAAGCGCCGCATCGAAGTGGCGCAGCACACTGGCGCTGAGCGGCACCATCATCACCCGCAGATCATGACGCGGCGCGCTGTAGACAGTTTGCTCAAGCTGTAAATCGATCAGGGCACGCCATTCGGCTAGCGTAAATGTCTGCTGCAGGTGCTCGGTTTGCACGGCAAGTTGCGCCAGCATCGCCAGCACTTGGGCGCCAGCACTATCCGCTGCCATGGCATCCGCGCAACCGGCAAGCTCAATCACCTGCTGAGTCGAGGCTACCCAGTCGCTGATGCTACGCGCCGCTCGATAGCGGGTGGCCTCGCGAGTGAGCTGCATGACCCACTCTTGCAGTGCGGGCTGCTTGTCTAGCGTCTGACAAATAGTGTCCCAACTAGCGCCTGTGCCGGCGGAGATCAGCGCGGCCTCCATTGTCTTGCGCTCCGCATCATCACTCAATGCCGGATGTTGTTGGAATGGCGACTGTAAAAAATCCAGCAGGCGCATCACATCACCACTTGAGCTGGTCAGTGCAATCCATGCATGAATCACGCTCGCTGCACGGGTGGTTGACAGCTTCCATCCGGTGTCATCCGCCACCACGATATCGGCACGTTCAAGTAGCGCGCGTAGTCGCCGTGCGACCTGACGGTCTTGTGGAATAACAGCAATCCGCTGAAGCCCGCTGGCAATCCAGTCGACAATGATCTGGGCCGCTGCCTGCGCCTCCTGCTCCATGCTTGTAGCCGGACACAAGGCCACACCGACTGGTCGCGTTATCGGTAATTCGGTGTCAATCGCATCGACAGCCGCGCCATCATTCGACAAAGCGCCATCATTCGCCAGTAGTTCCGGCCAGCTGCGCGCGTACACCGCTGGCAGCGCATCGCGTCGCCAATCCAGCGTAATCTGCTCCACCGGCTGTCGTTCGCTCCATGCCAACAGACATGCCATCTCAAGTGCATCCGGCTCTTCAGCCGCACACCAAAACAAGGGCGCACTCGCTTGCTTTGCAAAACGCTGGAGGGCCGCGTGTCGCACCACACCGGGGTCACGTGCATCGCGCTCGACATGCCACAACTGCCAAACCAGTTGTGCCTCATCCGATAGCAAGCTCTTGCTACGCGGCGATAGCTGCGCTAGCGCAGCGCGCCACCGATCATCCACCGAAGCAGGCTGCGCCAGCGCCGATGGCAGTAGCGCTTTGGTGAGTTCGTCGGCAATGCTAATCAGGGTTTGCGCCAGCGGTAGCAGATCCGTATTACGACGCGCGGCAAACAGTTTTTTCAACCACGGGGTTTGCCGCAGCGATGCATACAGCGCCAGCAAGCGTTCGACGCTACTGGCGGGCTGTGCCGCTGTATCGTCCGGTCCCTGTAGGCTGAGACTATCCTCCAGCCGTCGAATCGCGGGCGGAATAAAGCAGCTACCCAGCCGCTCGAGCAGGCCTTGCCGCAGCAAGACACCATGCGCCGGGCTGTGTACCAAAACCGTGCAGGATGACAATGGCACGCCGATTGCCGAGGCGCGATCGATCAGCCGCTGCGCGGCAAGCGCCCAGAAACTAGCGCCGGGCGGGATGGTGTGGCGGGTGATCGGCATGCAGTGGGCGGGTAAATCCTGAGTTCAGTGCGCTGCTTGGCCCGTGATTGCGGCCGGTGCGAGACTTTCTGCGGGCATTGTATGCGACCGCTCAAGAGACGCGCCGGCCGACCGCACTTTCCCGGAAAATCGGTTATGATTCGATCCGAGCTCCCGCCGCGCCTCCCCCTGCAAGAACCCCCACCATAATAAGAGCGCCACATTTCAATGTGTGTGATAAATGCAGGCGAAGCGTTAGCCGTCAGGCCAGACAATAACAAGCGGGCCGATTCCCCCTCCTGCCGAGGACAACATGAGTGACACCATCAAACATATTTCCGACACTTCATTTGAAGCGGATGTACTGAAATCCGACAAGCCTGTCCTGGTTGATTTCTGGGCAGAGTGGTGCGGTCCCTGCAAGATGATTGCGCCAATCCTGGAAGAAGTTGCCAAAGAATACGATGGCAAGATTCAGGTCGCAAAAATGGATGTTGATTCGAATCAGGCGATACCCGCCCAGTTCGGCATCCGCGGTATTCCAACGCTGATCTTATTCAAGAATGGTGTACCGGCAGCGCAGAAAGTCGGCGCCTTGGCCAAGGGCCAGCTGACCTCCTTCATCGATAGCAACATCTAATATCCATGGCGGTAGCACGTATTCGCTACCGCCTCTCTCTCCGTCTGACCATCGCGGTTCCCTCCCCCACCTTGAAAGCCCGTCGCCGAGACGGCACCTGACCATGCATCTTTCTGAACTCAAGGCACTCCATGTGTCCGCCCTGCTCGAGATGGCGATTAGTCTCGATATTGATAACGCCGCGCGTCTGCGCAAACAAGAGCTGATGTTCGCGATCCTCAAGAAGCGCGCGAAATCGGGTGAACAAATTTTCGGTGATGGTGTGCTCGAGGTACTGCCGGATGGGTTCGGCTTCCTGCGCTCTCCCGATGCCAGCTACATGGCGTCAACAGACGATATTTACATTTCGCCATCGCAGATCCGCCGCTTCAACTTGCACACTGGCGACTCGATTGAAGGCGAAGTAAGAACACCCAAGGACGGTGAGCGCTACTTTGCACTGGTCAAAGTTGACAAGGTAAATGGCGAGCCGCCGGAGGCGTCGAAGCACAAGATTCTGTTTGAAAACCTGACCCCGCTGCACCCGAACCAGCCACTGCTGCTGGAGCGCGAGATGCGCGGCGAAGAGAACATTACCGGTCGCATCATTGACATGATCGCGCCGATCGGCAAAGGCCAGCGAGGTTTGCTGGTAGCGTCGCCGAAGTCCGGTAAGACCGTCATGCTGCAGCACTTGGCACATGCCATCACCTCGAACCATCCCGATGTCACGCTGATCGTGCTGCTGATTGACGAGCGCCCGGAAGAAGTGACCGAGATGCAGCGCTCGGTGCGCGGCGAGGTGGTCGCCTCCACCTTCGACGAACCAGCCACGCGCCACGTACAAGTGGCAGAGATGGTGCTGGAAAAAGCCAAGCGCCTGGTCGAAATGAAAAAGGATGTGGTCATCCTGCTCGACTCGATCACTCGTCTGGCCCGCGCCTACAACACCGTCATCCCTGCCTCCGGCAAAGTATTGACCGGTGGTGTTGATGCCAACGCCTTGCAGCGTCCGAAACGTTTCTTCGGGGCGGCACGGAATATCGAAGAGGGCGGCTCGCTGACTATTATCGCGACGGCACTGATCGAGACCGGCAGCCGGATGGATGATGTGATCTATGAAGAATTCAAGGGCACCGGCAACATGGAAGTGCACCTCGAGCGCCGCCTCGCCGAGAAGCGCGTGTACCCGGCGATCAACCTGAACAAGTCCGGCACCCGCCGCGATGAATTGCTGATCAAGCCGGATGTGCTGCAGAAGGTCTGGATCCTGCGCAAACTGCTGTACGGCATGGACGAGATCGAGGCGATGGAGTTCATCCTCGACAAGATGAAGGCGACCAAGAACAACGTCGAATTCTTCGACATGATGCGTCGCGGCGGAGGCTGAGGCAGCGGCCCGTCCGAACTTGCCCAAGCCATTGATTTAAATGTACAATCCGCGCTTCCCTTAACCGGGCAAGTGACCGCCAACCGGGTCAAGAGGCCGTACGGACCGACGAAGTGGCGATTGGCTACCCAACGATAGCGAGAATGAAATGAAAGAAGGCATCCACCCGAACTACCGTGAAGTTGTCGTCCACGACCTGTCGTGCGACTTCAAATTCATCACCCGTTCGACGATCCAGACCAAGGAAACCATCAACTTCGAAGGCAAGGACTATCCGCTGGTGAAGGTTGAAGTTTCGTCCGAGTCGCACCCGTTCTTCACTGGCAAGCACAAGATCGTCGATACCGCCGGTCGCGTCGACAAGTTCCGCCAGAAGTTCGGCAAGGTGGGCTCGAAGACCCAGGCAGCCAGCTGATCTCCAGCGCCGCCCCCGAAAATGCCGCCTAGAGCGGCATTTTTATTGGGCTTGCGGCAAAATACCGCAAGCCTTCCCTACCGCACATTCCCCCCGACCGGATGAAACCTGTACGACTGCCCGCTGCTGCCACCCATGCCTTGCCGCGCTGGGGGCTGGCAGCGATGTGCATGCTGTACATCCTGCCCGGCATCATCCGCCGCGACCCGTGGAAGACTGACGACGCCGCCGGCTTCGGCATCATGTGGACGATGGCGCATGGCGCCTTGTCCGACTGGCTGGCGCCCAACATCGTCGGGCTTGCGATGCCGAATGAAGGGCCGCTCGCCTACTGGGCCGGCGCGATCCTGGTCAAACTGTTCGGCGGCCTTGTCGGCGACGCGCTGGCAGCACGGCTGTCGACGCTGGTGTTCTTTGCGATCGGCGCGCTGGCCGTCTGGCGCACTGCCTTCGTGCTCGGCCGGCGCAACGAAGCCCAGCCGCTGAAGCTCGCTTTCGGCGGTCAGCCGGCCGCACTCGACTACGGGCGCACGCTCGCCGATGGAGCGCTGCTGATTTATGTCGCCAGCCTCGGCCTGCTGCTGCGCAGCCACGAGACCGCCGCGCCGGCGCTGGTGGTGTCGCTGGTCGCCGTGGCCTTTTATGCCGCGGCTTCGCTGTTTGACCGGCCCGGCCGGCGCGCAGCGCTCGGCCTCGGCGCCGTGCTCGGCCTGCTGGCACTCAGCCAGCACTGGCTGCTGCCGGCTACCTTGCTGCTGGCATTCACTGCAACGGCCGCGCTGCAATTCCGTCCGGTACTGCGCCGGCTGCTGACGATCTCGCTGCCGGTGGCCCTCCTGTCGGTGGCCGTCTGGCTGCTGGCGCGCCAGGCCCTGGTCCCCGATGCCGAGGCTGGCCGATGGCTGGCAGCCGCGCTGCAACAGATCCGGATGCCGGGCGCCGACCACCTCAAATGGCTGGCCAAGACGCTGGTCTGGTTCTGCTGGCCGGCCTGGCCGATCGCGGCGTGGACGGTCTGGGCATGGCGCGGGCAGCTGACGCTGCATGTGCTGCTGCCGGTCGCGGGCATCCTGCTGCTCGGCCTGCTGGCGCTGTTCGCCCCCGGCGTCAAGGACACCACGCTGCTGGCATTGCTGCCGCCGCTGGCGGTGCTGGCGACCTTCGGCCTGCCGACGCTCAAGCGCGGCGCAATCAATGCGATCGACTGGTTCTCCGTCATGACGCTGTCGGCGATTGCCGCATTCATCTGGCTGGGCTGGATTGCAAAGCAGACCGGCTGGCCGGCGCAACTGGCAAAGAATGCGTTCCGGCTTGCCCCGGGCTTCGAACCGGAATTCAGCCTGATACCGTTCCTGATCGCGATTGCCAGCAGCGTCGGCTGGATCCTGCTGCTGCAATGGCGGTTGGGCCGACGTCCGCCGGTGCTGTGGCGTGCGGTGGTGCTGTCGACCGGCGGCCTGGTGCTGTGCTGGCTGCTGCTGATGACGCTGTGGCTGCCGTGGCTGAACTACGGCCAGAGCTACGCGCCGGTCGCGCAGAAAATCGCCGCCAGCCTTCCGGCCGACTATCGCTGCGTGCAGACCGATGGTGTCGGCCCCGCGCAGCGCGCGTCCTTCGCCTATCTCGGCCGGGTGCAGTTCGCCCGCGACAACAGCGCCCGGTGCGAGTTCCTGCTGGTGCAGGACGACGGCTTGCGCCGCAAGCGTGGCCAGCTGAAAGAGGTCGGCGGCGATCTCGAGCTGATGTGGCAGGGCCGGCGCGCAGCCGACCGGCATGAATTCTTCCGGCTCTACCGCCGGCAGGCGCAATGAGCCCCGGCGCCATGCCGGCCTCGCCATCGTTTACCTCGCGCGTCGCGCACCTGGCCTGGCCGATCCTGATCGGGCAACTGGCCGTGATCGCCAACGGCGTGGTCGACACCATGATGACGGCCCGCCATTCCGCCACCGACCTTGCGGCGCTCGGCCTCGGCGCATCGGTGTACGTCAGCATTTTCGTCGGGCTATCGGGCGTGATGCAGGCACTGTCGCCCATCATTGGCCAGTTGTTCGGCGCACGGAAATTCGAGAAGATCGGCAGCGAGGTCCGGCAGGGTGTCTGGCTGGCGATCTTTCTTTCCGTCGTGGGCAGCGTGCTGCTGCTGTTTCCTGATTTCCTGCTGGGCATCGCCGACGCGCCGCCCGCGCTGGGCGACAAGGTGCGCGAATACCTGGCGCTGCTGGCGCTGGCCCTGCCGGCCACGCTCGGCTTCCGCGTGTATGCCTCGCTGAATACCGCCATCGGCCGGCCGCGCATGGTGATGGCAATCCAGCTGTGCGCGCTGCTGCTGAAGATCCCGCTGAATGCGCTGTTCATCTTCGGCGGCCTCGGCCTGCCGGCACTCGGCACGCCGGGCTGTGCGATTGCAACCGGCATCACCGCATGGCTGGCACTGCTGGCCGGCTGGCTCATCGTCCGGCGCGGCGCATCCTACCGGCAGTTCGCGATCTTCGGGCGCGGCCTCGCCGGCCCGTCATGGCCGGCACAGGCCGCCCTGCTGAAGCTGGGCGTGCCGATGGGGCTGTCCTACCTGATCGAGGTGACCGCATTCACCTTCATGGCGCTGTTCATTGCCCGCCTCGGCAGCGAGACGCTGGCCGCGCATCAGGTCACGGCCAACTTCGGCACCGTGCTCTACATGCTGCCGCTGTCAATTGCGAGCGCCACCGGCACGCTGGTCGCGCAAGAGATCGGTGCCGGACGCCTGCAGGCCGCCCGCCACGCCGGCGATGCGGGCGTGAAGCTCGGCACGGCACTGGCGGTGGCCGTCGGGGCCATCGTCTGGCTGGCGCGCGAGCAGATCATCGGCCTGTACACGCCGGACGCTTCAGTGGCCGCTGCTGCGATGCCGCTGTTTTTCTTCATCGCGTTCTACCAGCTGTTCGATTCGGTCCAGGTGGGTACTGCCTTCGTGCTGCGCGCCTACAAGGTGGCGACCGTGCCGACCCTGATGTATGCAGTGGCCCTGTGGGGTTTCGGGCTGGGCGGCGGCTACCTGCTGGGCTTCGATGTCCTTGGCGGCACACCCGACATGCTGCACGGAGCGGCCGGCTTCTGGCTTGGCAACAGTGTCAGCCTCGCACTGGTTGCGGTGGCGCTGGTCTGGTACCTGCGCCGGGTGCAGCGGCTGCGCGAGCGCGAATAAGCGGGTCAGGCCTGTTCGGGATTCGGATCCGGCACCGGATCCTCCTGCGGCACCGGTTGCGGCACGTCATCCTCGAAAGGCTCGTCGTCGGGCGACGGCACGGGTGCGCGATGCAGGTACAAGCGACCTCCCCCCGGCTCAGCCGCGGCGCCGCGGCTCGTTGCGGCGCCCCATGCGCCGCTCGGTGGGATGCGAGAAAGCACGAAACTCCATATTCACCACGCCGATCGCGCCTGGCGGACCCTGCACGAAATCGAAGCCGCTCCTGACCGGGAACAGCACATTGTCGAGCAGGACGACATCGGTGCGGCAGGTGGGATTCGGGTTCGACAGGTGCTGGCGCATTTCCTGCCAGACGCCGTTCGTCACCCAGCCCTCGAGATACAGCTGGTTCGGATAGCTGCTGTGGTCGGCATCGAGATAGGCCTTCTGTCCGCCGGCGAGCGTCAGGTAGGCCGGCGCCTGCTCGGCAACCACCAGATTCACCCAGCCGTCGCCCATCGAGTGGGTAATCTCTTCCGGATAGCCGGGATAACTGAGTTCAAGCGTCCACTTGCACGCAAGGTCGAGCCGTTTCTCCATCGCGCCATGGCCCGACAGTGCAGAACCGTCCACCACCGTGAATTGCGTGCTGGTCACGCGTGCCTGCAGGGTCGGCTCCATCAGCCGGATTTCGTCGAGGTTTTCCTGCAGGTTCCAGAACAGCCACTTGCAGCGCTCCGCGTCGGACATTTCGGCCAGTTCAGCCACTGGCCTTCTCCCGGCCGGTTCCAGCAGTTGCAGCACTTCACGTCGCTGGCGCTCATGCAGGCTGGGTTCGGATTCGGTGGACGATGCGTGCGTAAAGGCTGATTGCATGTTCGCTCCGGAATTTTTCGCGAGGACAGGCCGTCGCCTCGTGCATGGCGACGGGCAATGGTTCCGGATTGGACTGGGGCCGGACGGATTAAATTCCGCCGGGCGGGAGAATCGGCGCCGGGCTCAGCCGCGGGAACGCTCGAATTCCTTCATGTAATCGACCAGCGCCTGCACGCC
>JAIXQV010000145.1 GCA_027485535.1 Oxalobacteraceae bacterium
ATGACATGGAAGTGGGTGCCGGCACTTCGCACACCGCAACCTTTCTGCGCGCGATCGGCCCCGAGCCCTGGCGAGCCGCCTATGTGCAGCCATCGCGCCGCCCGAAGGACGGCCGTTATGGCGAAAACCCGAATCGCATGCAGCACTACTACCAGTATCAGGTCGTGCTCAAGCCGGCACCGGAAAATATTCTGGATCTCTACCTCGGCTCGCTCGAGGCGCTCGGACTGAAGCTAACTGAAAACGATGTGCGCTTCGTCGAAGATGACTGGGAAAACCCCACGCTGGGCGCTTGGGGTCTGGGCTGGGAGGTGTGGCTGAACGGGATGGAGGTGACCCAGTTCACCTACTTCCAACAAGTCGGCGGCATCGATTGCAAACCGGTGCTCGGTGAAATCACCTACGGCATTGAGCGACTCGCCATGTACCTGCAAGGCGTTGAAAACGTCTTTGATCTCGTCTGGACTGAATGGGAAGAAAACGGCGTGAAAAAATCGCTGACGTATGGCGATGTGTTTCATCAAAACGAAGTTGAGCAATCAACCTACAACTTCGAGCACTCGAATGCCGAGTTTTTGTTTTCACTGTTTTCAAACTATGAGTCAGAAGCCAAACGGCTCATGGAAGCCAAGCTGTCACTTCCTGCCTACGAGATGGTGCTGAAGGCGGCACACACCTTTAACTTGCTAGATGCCCGCGGCGCAATCTCCGTCACTGAGCGTGCTGCGTATATCGGCCGGATTCGTAATCTAGCCCGTGCAGTCGCCGCCGCGTATTACGCATCGCGCGAGGCACTGGGCTTTCCGATGCTGGGTGATACACGCAAAGCCGCTTGAATACTTTCTGCCTAAATATCTGCTGCCTGAATGCCCGTTGACTGCATGCCGAGAAGCTGCCAATGACACACACACTGCTGGTTGAATTACTCACTGAAGAATTACCGCCCAAGGCGCTAGCGCGCCTCGGCGATACCTTCGCAACATTGATCCATGATGGGCTCGCCGCGCGAGACTTTCTCGACGCTGGTGCCGTCGCCACTGCTTACGCAAGCCCACGCCGATTAGCAGTCCACATAAGCGCCGTGCGCAGTTCATCGCCAGACAAACCGATTCGCGAAAAAGTATTGCCAGTGAGTGTTGCGCTCGATAAAGACGGCAACGCCACTGCACCTCTGCAAAAAAAACTGGTAGCGCTGGCCGCTCAAGCGGGTTGCGAAAGCATTCGCTTGGCCGAACTCGAGCGCGCTTCTGATGGCAAAGCAGAGAGCTTGTTTTTCAGTTACACCGCGCCGGGTCAAGCACTCGCTGCAGGGCTTCAAGCAACACTTGAAGAGAGCATAGGCAAGCTGCCGATTCCGAAAGTCATGAGCTACCAGCGCCCGGATGGTGCGACCGTACAATTCGTGCGGCCTGTGCATGGACTACTCGCACTGCTGGATGATCAAGTCGTGCCCTTATCGATACTTGGCCTACAGTCGGGCCGCACGACGCTGGGCCATCGCTTTCTCTCAGAAAAATCCCTGCTGACGATCCCGACTGCTAATCACTACGCGGACATACTGCGCGAACAAGGCAAGGTGATCGCTGCTTTCGAGACGCGCAAACAGAAAATTCATAGCGACTTGCTCGCTGCTGCGGGTGATGATGACATCCTGATGCCGCCCGCACTTCTGGATGAGGTCACGGCACTGGTCGAATGGCCGGTGGTGTATGCCTGCAAATTCGATGATGAGTTTCTGGCGGTACCGCAGGAATGTCTGATTCTAACCATGCAAACCAATCAGAAGTATTTCGCGCTGACCGATAAAGCCGGCAAGCTGCGCTCACGTTTTCTGATTGTCTCCAATATTCAAACTCCCGACCCGACGCATATCATCCGCGGTAATGAGCGCGTGATTCGACCGCGCCTGTCGGATGCAAAATTCTTCTTTGAACAAGATAAAAAGCGGTCCTTGCACGATCGCATCAGCGGCTTGGGTGCGGTGGTTTATCACAACAAGCTGGGCTCACAAGCTGAGCGAAATGGACGTGTTGTCGCACTGGCTGCAGCAATCGCCCAATCGCTTGGCGCTGATGCGCAGCTTGCCGAACGCGCTGCTCTGCTATCGAAAGCGGATCTGCTGACCGACATGGTGGGTGAATTCCCCGAGTTACAAGGTGTGATGGGAACCTACTACGCGCGTCATGATGGCGAGCACGAAGAGGTATCAACGGCGATCGGTGAGCACTACCAACCAAGATTTGCAGGTGATGCCTTGCCGTCAACGCGCACCGGCACCATCGTCGCACTGGCCGACAAATTAGAGACATTGGTCGGCATCTGGGGGATAGGCCTTGCACCTACCGGCGACAAAGATCCTTTCGCCTTGCGCCGGCATGCGCTCGGTATTTTGCGCATGCTGATCGAGCAACAATTGAATCTGTCGCTATCGCATCTGCTTGCGCTCGCAGCCGAACCATTTAAGGGTAATACGCACTTCTCGTCTCCTATTGGCGATGTGATGGTTTTCCTGCATGACCGACTGCGTGGCTTGCTACGTGAGCGAGGCTACTCACAAGAGTCGGTCGAAGCAGTCGTCTCGCAAGCGCCGGATCGATTGGACGATATCGTCAAGCGTCTGGATGCCGTCAAAGCCTTCTCGGCGCTGCCGGAAGCGCAGTCACTCGCCGCTGCAAACAAGCGAATCACCAATATCCTCAAGAAAAATGAGCATGCTTTCGGCGAAATCAACCCGGCGCTGCTGCAAGAAGCCGCTGAGCAGCGGCTGTATGGTGCGCTGACTGATACGCGCAATGAGGTAGATAAAGCATTCGCTGCTGGCGATTTCAGCGGCACCTTGAAGGCGTTGGCGGCGCTGCGCGATGATGTCGATGCGTTTTTCAATGACGTGATGGTGATGGCTGAGGATGTATCGCTGCGCACCAATCGCCTGTCATTGCTGAGCAACTTGCACGGTATGATGAACCGCGTTGCTGATATTTCCAAACTAGCCACCTGAGTCATCACGAATGCAGACACAAAAAAAGCTGGTTATTCTGGATCGCGATGGCGTAATCAATTTTGACTCCGACGAGTACATCAAGTCACCGGCTGAATGGCGCGCAATTCCGGGGTCATTGGAAGCCATCGCCCGACTGAATCAGAATGGCTATCAAGTCGCGATTGCCACGAATCAGCAAGCCGTTGCGCGTGGCCTGATCGATGTACGGATGTTGAATGCTATCCATCAGAAATTGCATTTGTCAGCACTGGCGGTCGGCGCGCATATCAACGCGATCTTCTTCTGTCCTCATGCTGTTGATGAGTTCTGTGACTGCCGTAAGCCACGGCCGGGTATGCTGACCGCCATCGGCAAGCGCTTTGGCGTAGGCCTGAAGGGTGTGCCGATGGTCGGCGATGCGCTACGCGATATGCAAGCGGCTTTCGAAGTCGGCTGTTCACCCTACTTGGTTCGCACGGGTAAAGGCGAGAAAACGCTTCAAACTGGCGGACTCCCTCCAGGCACCCAAGTGTTCAATAATCTTGCCTCGGTCGTCGAGCAATTACTACAAACAGCGCATTTGGTTAGTGAAACCACCGAGGTTGCACGCTCTGCACTGATACAAAAACGCTGACCCTTGGGTGCGCGTTTCCAAGCACTCGTTTTCCCGGATTCATGATGGCTCGTCCGCTGTTGTTTGCCCGCTCACTGCTATTTGCCCTGCTGATCGTGATCGCCACCGTGGTCTGGGCTATCGGCTGCTTCGGTTTCCTATTGCTGCCTTATCGGCAGCGTTATTGGATGATCATTCGCTGGAATGTCTTCATCAGCTACGCCGCTAAATTTGTTTGTGGTATCCGCTGGCAGATCAAAGGGTTCGAGAATCTTCCGGATGCGCCAGTTATTTTGCTGTCCAAGCACCAATCGGCATGGGAAACCATTTTCTATTGCTGGCTAATGCCACGTCCGCTGATCTTCGTCTTCAAAAAGTCACTGCTCTATATTCCCTTTTTTGGCTGGGGATTGGCGATGCTGCGAATGATCGCCATCGACCGCAGCCGAGGCCGTGAGGCAATGGGGCAGGTGATCGAGACTGGCAAGCGCAGGCTGAATGATGGGCAGTGGGTCATCATGTTCCCCGAGGGGACGCGTACCCCCGTTGGGAGTCAGGGAAAGTACAAGAACGGCGGTGCGATTCTAGCGATTGGGACCGATACGCCGGTAGTCCCGATTGCCGTCAATTCAGGCGATTGCTGGCCGCGCAATGCCTTCATCAAAAAACCGGGTACCATCACTGTCTCGATTGGGGCACCCATCTCACCACAAGGTTTGACCGCCAGTCAGTTGATGGAAAAGGTCGAGGATTGGATAGAATCCGAGATGCGTGTGATTACACCCGGTGCTTACGCGTAGTTGAAATGCTGCTCAAATTGCTGATGCCACTGACCAAACTACTCAGAAAGCGAATTCCTGATCCGAATCAGCTCTCGCTGGAGGATCTTTTCAGTGACACCAGCCCGTCACCGGCTGTCGCCTCCACGGTACCCGATACGCCGATTCCTCCCGGCCATCGCCGCCTGCGTCTCGATACGCTCAACCTTGATTACCGACTGCTACGCTCCAAGCGCAAGACCATCGGGTTTCTGATTGATGATGATGGCTTACGTGTCAGCGCGCCGCGCTGGATCACGATCAATGAAATAGAAGCCGCAATCGCCAGCAAGCAGCAATGGATTTTCCGCAAGATGAATGAGCAGCGGGAGCGCTCGGTACGACGCTTGCAGCCAGCGATGGTGTGGTGCGATGGCGCCACCCTGCCTTATCTTGGTACCGAGATCACCCTGCGTATCGCTGATTCAGGCAACCTCGGCGGCGCTTACTTTAATGCCGATACACGCGAGCTGCATCTGAGCTTACCAAGCCCTGCCAGCGAACAGCAACTGAAAGATCGTGTACAGGGCTGGCTACAGAGCGAAGCAAAGCGGGTATTTGCGGAAAGACTCGCGCTGTATGCCGAGAAGCTCGGCGTCAGCTACAAGAGCTTCGCGCTGTCATCGGCATCAACACAGTGGGGCTCTTGCACCGCAGATGGCAAGATTCGCCTGAACTGGCGCCTGATGCATTTTGCGCTGCCCAATATTGATTATGTGGTGACCCATGAGCTATCGCATTTGCGCGAAATGAATCACGGTCCACAGTTTTGGGCAACTGTGCAATCGATATTGCCGGAGTTTGAACAAGCGCGCAAAGCACTGCGCGATCATGAGCCTTCGCTACTACCGAAGTTCTAACGAGCTACGTTAGGAAACACCGCCCTAGCCGCAGTTATCGGTAGCAAAGCCGCCGTAGCGCACGAATGGTTTATCCGTTACGCTGAGAACAGTCTAGCCAAATGCACATAGGCTTCGAGACCGATCGTCTCCGGTCGCGCTTGGGGATTAACTCCCGCTTCTATCAGCTGCGACTCGGAAAACAAACTACCTAAGCTATTACGAATCACCTTGCGGCGCTGCGAAAAAGCGGTGGTCACGACCTGCTCAAGAATATGCTGCTCACACGCGAGTGGCTGAGCGATCGGGATCATGCGCACAATCGCCGATTCGACTTTGGGCGGCGGGTCGAAAGCCTGTGGTGGAACAACGAACAGTTGAGCCATTTGATAGCGCCACTGCAGCATGACAGACAGCCGCCCGTAGTCGCGTCCACCCGGTGTCGCGACCATCCGCTCGACCACTTCCTTTTGCAGCATGAAATGCTGATCTTTGACCAAGGGCGCGTACTGCGCCAAATGAAACAGTAAAGGGGTCGATATATTGTAAGGAAGGTTACCGACAATGCGGAGCTTTCCTTCATCCGTGCGCAGTTGATCGAACTGAAATTGTAGAGCGTCAGCCGAGTGAATGGTCAACCCGCGATTGGCAAATGTTTTTTGCAGCAGCGTGACAAGATCGCGATCTAGTTCGACGACATGTAGCTCATTCAAGTGCGCAAGCAAGCGAGCCGTCATGGCGCCTTTGCCCGGTCCTATCTCGATCATGCGATCTTCAGGTGCCGGCGCGATCGCTTCAATAATCTGCTGAAGTACACCAGCGTCATGCAGGAAATTCTGTCCGAATCTTTTCTTCGGAAGATGTCTCATCGGCTAGCGCGCACCATCTGACAAGCGACTCGAATCGCCTCACGCATGCTCGTATGGTCAGCATGACCCAATCCCGCTGCGGCCAGATCCAGCGCGGTGCCATGATCAACCGAAGTACGAATGATGGGCAGGCCGAGAGTGATATTGACGCCATGGCCAAAGGTCGCATGCTTCAACACCGGCAAACCTTGATCGTGGTACATCGCAAGCACACAATCTGCATCAGTAAGATATCTTGGCTGGAATAGCGTGTCTGCTGGGTAGGGTCCGCTGACCTGCCACCCTAAATCTTGTGCACGCGTGATCGCTGGCGTGATCTGTTCAATTTCCTCACGGCCAAGATAGCCACCCTCGCCGGCGTGCGGGTTAAGCCCTGTAACAAGAATCCGCGGATCAGAAATACCAAACCGACGCACAAGATCATCGTGCATGATCGTGAGTGTCGTCATCAGACTGTCGCTGGTAATGGCGGCTGGCACATCTGTCAGCGCCAAATGGGTAGTGGCCAAGGCCACGCGCAGCACGCCATCGTCGGTATCACCGGCAAGCATCATCACCACATGGTCGGTGCCTGTACGCTCGGCCAAATACTCGGTATGCCCGGTAAAGGCATGACCAGCATCATTGATGGTTCGTTTCTGAACCGGAGCAGTGACGATGGCGTCGACCTCTCCCGCTACCGCGGCATCGATCGCCATATCGAGCATCTTCAGTACGGCAAGGCCATTACGCGCGTCTAGTTGACCCGGCTTGGGCGCTGTTGCCAAAGGCGCGTCGAGCACGCAAAGCGTGTTTTGATGGGCTGCCAGTTCCGCCGCAGAATGAACCATCCGCAACAGTCTCGCTGGCGCGATCAGGGTTGCCAGGGCTTTGATTTGCGAGGCATCACCGATCAATAAACAATCAGCATCACCGACTTCAAGTGCCGCACGCAATGCGATCTCCGGGCCTATACCCGCTGGCTCGCCGCAAGTGATCGCTATCCGTGGTCGGTTCATTGCCCGATGGCGTGACTAGCGCGTTGCTTCATCTAGACGATATTCGACATACGCGCGATCGCGTAGTTGCCGAACCCAATCCTCATAAGCTTCTTCGAGTTTCTGCTCACGTAAGGCCTGACGTGCGACCAAGCGCTGACGCTCGCGGGACAACTCCTCCGTCTTACGCTCAAGTACCTCGATCAGGTGATAGCCGAACGGTGATTCGACAGGTTGACTGACCTCACCCGGCTTGAGTGCATTCATGGCACGCTCGAACTCCGGTACCGTGTCACCGGGATAGATCCAGCCAAGCTCACCACCCTTACTGGCAGAGCCATCATTCGAATAAAGCCGTGCCAAGTCTTCGAACTTTGCGGCACCGTTATCCAGCCGTGATTTCAACTCGACGAGCTTACGGCGCGCCTCGGCCGCTGAGACAATTTGACTCACTTTAATCAGAATGTGTCGCGCTCTGGTTTGCTGCACAACACTCGACACCCCAGCCTTTGTCCCGCCAACGTTACGCCGACCGACCAGCTTTAAGACATGAAAACCATTCGCGCTGCGCACCAGCGGTGCAATCTCGCCGGCGGCGAGCTTCTCCACTGCTTCGACGAATAGCTGAGGCAGACGGGCCGGACTGCGCCAGCCGAGCTCACCACCAGTCAGAGCATCGCCCGCATCAGAAAAACTGGCGGCGACTTTTGCAAATTCTCCACCGGACTTGAGCTGTTCTATCGCTTGTTCAGCGCGTTTCTTACGATCTGCAATCTGCTGCACGGAAGCATTTTCAGGTACGCGCACAAGTATCTGTGAAATATTGATCTCTTGCTGCGCATCAGCGCTGCGGACCGTGGAAGAAACCAAGAAATTATCAATTTCGGATTCTGTGATCTGGAGCTTGTTGTCGACCTCACGCTCACGCAAACGTTGTAGGGTAATCTCCTCGCGAATCTCTTCCCGGAAGCGCGCGAAAGAGATACCGTCGCGCTCGATTTGATCGCGCAGTACTTGTACGGTAACGCTATTCTGTTCAGCAATCCGGGCGACAGCGCGGTCAAGCATCGTATCGTCGACACGAACACCCAGGTCTCGCGCTAGTTGCATCTGAGCCCGGTTGACGATCAGACGCTCCAACAATTGCTTTTGAAGTAAATCGCGTGGTGGCACTTGCATATTCTGCCGACGCAGACGCTGCTCAATGATCTGGGTTCGATCATTCAGTTCTTTCATCGTGATCACATCAGTATTGACGACAGCGATGATAGCGTCGACCAGCACTGGCTGACGCGCCGAACGCGCAGCATTATCTTGGGCATGGCCAGCAGATACGAGCACCAGCTACAAGACAGTGATAGGGTGTCGGGTCCACAGGTGATA
>JAIXQV010000226.1 GCA_027485535.1 Oxalobacteraceae bacterium
ATCGCGTCATAGAACGCGTTCTCGACGTCGTCAGCGCTGGCGAGCGGTTTACGTGGCAGTGGCATTCACATCAATGCGAGTGCGCGTGCGCGCCATCTTTGAGCGCGTAGGCGGTGCCGCAGTAGGGGCACTTGGCGTGCCCGTGCGCATCGAAATCGAGCGATACGCGCGGATGAGAAGACCAGATCGGCGTCGACTTGTTCGGACAATGAGCGGGCAGATCCTTGCCATCAAGTTCGATCGCTTGCGCCGGCTGAGTCATGGCTAGCTCCTGAGGATGAAATGATCAAACACGGGTCAACCAGTGCTGGTACTGCGGCGCCTTGCCGGCCACCACATCAAAAAACAGTGACTGTAGTTTCTCGGTGACCGGACCCCGACTACCGATACCGATCTGACGGTTATCGAGTTCGCGTATCGGCGTTATTTCGGCAGCGGTACCGGTGAAAAAGGCCTCATCCGCGCAGTACAACTCATCGCGTGTGATTCGTTTTTCAATCACCTCGATACCGAGATCGCTCGCCATCGTCAGTACCGCGTCACGCGTAATGCCGTCGAGGCAGCTGGCCAAGTCTGGGGTATAGAGTTTGCCGTTACGGATCAGGAAAACGTTTTCACCTGCGCCTTCGGATACATAGCCATCCGTATCGAGCAGCAGCGCCTCGTCATAGCCTTCGGCGGTGACTTCCTGGTTGGCGAGTATTGAGTTGATGTAGTAGCCACTGGCCTTCGCGCGCACCATGGAGACATTCACATGGTGACGGGTGAATGAAGAGGTTTTGACGCGGATACCGCGCTTCAGACCTTCTTCCCCGAGGTACGCACCCCAAGGCCATGCGGCGATGCCGACATGGATGGTATTGCCGCGCGCCGAAACGCCCATTTTTTCTGAGCCGATCCAGACCAAAGGACGCAAGTAGCAGGATTCGAGCTGGTTTGCCCGCACCACTTCTTTTTGCGCTTCGATCAGCGTTTCCATGTCGTACGGGATCACCATCTGGAAAATCTTGGCCGAGTTAAACAGCCGCTGCGTGTGCTCGCGCAAACGGAAAATCGCCGTCCCATCAACGGTTTTATACGCGCGTACGCCCTCAAAAACCGCCATGCCGTAATGCAGGCTGTGCGTGAGCATATGCAGGTTGGCGTCACGCCAGTCGACGAGCTTGCCGTCCTTCCAGATTTTGCCGTCGCGGTCGGCCATGGACATGGTCTATCTCCGATAAATTCATCATTGCAAAGCCGGGATTCTAGCGGATTCAATGGCTCTGGCGGCTTGCTCGTTAGAATAGTGGCTTATTTGCTTGCTATCCCGACCGGTCGGCCTGATCGGTGGTTCAGCCCTGACCATGACATCCCAGCCTTCCGACGACGCGCAAGCTGCCGAGCGCGAACGTACCGCTTTCTTTGACGCCGTGCGCGCCAGCACACAGACCGTGCCCGGTTTATTTGCCTGGGGCGTGGTGACCGGCGCGGCCATGATGCAGTCCGGCTTGTCGCTGTCGCAGTCGCTGCTGATGACGCTCGTGGTGTACGCCGGCTCGGCACAGCTGGCGGCGTTGCCACTGATTGCCGCTGGTGCGCCGGTGTGGGTGATCGCCTTCACCGCGTTCATGGTGAATTTGCGTTTCGTAATCTTTAGTGCGGTGATCGGCCCACATTTCCAGCATCTCAGCTGGCACAAGCGGCTCTGGTACGGCTACAACAATGTGGATTTGGTGATGGGCTTTTTCCCGCAGCGCTTCCCGACGCCCAGCTTGGGCAAGCCTCTCGGCAAGCAGGGCTATTTCAGCGGTTTGGCGGCATCCAACTGGTTGGCTTGGCAGTTTGGCTCCCTGACTGGCATTTTTCTCGCGCAGCAGATACCCGCGCACTGGGGTATCGGCTTCGCCGGGTCACTGGCTTTGCTGGCAATTGCCATACCGCTGGTCAGAAATCGCCCGACAGTGGTGGGCGTAGTGGTCGCGTGTTCGGTGGCGGTGGCGACCGTCCAGTGGCCTTATCGCCTTGGGCTGGTGAGTGCGATGTTGCTCGGTATCGTGGCGGCGGTATTCGCGGAGCAGCTGATGTCGACGCCAAAGGATACGGTATGACGATGTCGTGGCCCGAGTACCTGTTTCTGCTGCTCCTGATGACAGCGGGTACCGTGATTACGCGTAGTTTCTTCTTCATGGTCGGCGGCTCTCGCCGGATGCCGGATTGGATACAGCGCTCGCTGTCGCATGTGCCTGCGGTGGCCTTGTCGGCCATCATTGCGCCGGATCTGTTGATGGTGCAGGGCGCTTTGGTTGAGCCCTGGCTCAACATCAAGCTGATCGCGGCGATTGTTGCCACGATTTTTTTCCTGCTGACGCGCCACATGTTGGGCACCCTGGCCATGGGCATGGCCTGCTACACCGTGCTTCGAGTTTGGCTTTGAGCGCCGCCGCCATGTTCATCTGACAACCGTTTTGGGCAACACCTGCTGCGGTAAAATGGCGGGCTTTCCACCATTGAATCCGCCTCCTCACCCATGCAGTTCAAGCGCCTGACTGACCTCATCCAGCAAGATCAACTACGCGGCAAGCGCGTATTCATCCGATCAGACCTCAACGCACCGCTGGATGATGCCGGCAACATCATGGAGGAGACGCGTATTCGCGCTTCGGTACCCGCGATTCAAGCCGCGCTGGGCGCGGGCGCCGCGGTCATGGTGACGTCGCATTTAGGTCGGCCGACCGAGGGCGAGTTAAAGCCGGAGGATTCGCTGGCGCCGATCGCGAAGCGGTTATCTGAGTTGCTGGGTCGACCTGTGCCGCTGAAGTCGAACTGGGTCGACGGTGTCGATGTCCAGCCGGGTGAGCTGGTCCTGCTCGAGAACTGCCGCGTTAACAAAGGTGAGAAGAAGAATAACGACGAACTGGCGCAAAAGATCGCCGCGCTATGCGATGTGTATGTCAACGATGCTTTCGGTACAGCGCATCGCGCTGAGGCAACTACGCATGGGGTTGCGAAATTCGCACCGATTGCCTGTGCCGGCCCTTTGCTGGCAGCGGAGCTGGATGCGCTGGGTAAAGCACTCAGACATCCGGCGCACCCTTTGGTAGCCATCGTCGGTGGCTCGAAAGTCTCGACCAAACTCACAATCTTGAAATCACTGGCTGAGAAAGTAGATCGACTTATCGTCGGCGGCGGTATCGCCAATACCTTCATGTTGGCCGCGGGTCTGCCCATCGGTAAGTCCTTGGCAGAAGCGGAGTTGGTCGACGAAGCAAAGGCCATCATCGCCTTGATGCAGCAGCGCGGTGCGAGTGTGCCCATCCCTACGGATGTGGTGTGCGCTAAAGCTTTTGCACCCGACGCCGCTGCAGTGGTGAAGTCGGCACACGACGTAGCCGATGACGACATGATTCTCGATGTCGGTCCAGAGACAGCAAACGCACTCGCTGCGCAATTGCTGGATGCGGGCACGATCGTGTGGAATGGTCCGGTCGGCGTGTTTGAGTTCGACCAATTCGGCAATGGCACCCAAACATTGGCGAAGGCTATTGCTGATTCGCACGGGTTTTCGATTGCAGGTGGCGGTGACACGCTGGCAGCAATCGCGAAATACGGCATTACCGATAAAGTAGGTTACATCTCGACCGGTGGCGGGGCCTTTCTGGAATTTTTAGAGGGCCGCGTGCTGCCGGCGGTTGAAATACTCGAACAGCGCGCTAATCGCTGAAATCCCTCGCTGAATAACAGGACCAAACACATGAAACAGCGCGCTACCAAGATTGTTGCCACCATTGGTCCGGCCTCTAACACGCTGGAAATTCTGGAGCGCATGATCGCTGCCGGCGTCGACGTCGTGCGCTTGAATTTCTCACACGGTAAGTCGGAAGACCATGTCGAGCGCGCGCAGATGGTGCGTGAAGCCGCCGCGACCTGTGGTCGAGAGATCGCGATCATGGCTGATTTGCAGGGTCCCAAGATTCGGGTCGGCAAATTCAAAGACGGCAAAATTCAACTCGCCAAGGGTGACAAGTTCATTCTCGATGCTGATTGCGAACTCGGTGACCAAGAGCGCGTCGGCCTGGATTACAAAGAGCTGCCGAAAGATCTGAACCCGGGTGATGTGCTGTTGCTGAACGATGGCTTGATCGTCCTGAATGTTGAGCGTATCGCGGGTCATCAGATCTTCACCTCGGTAAAAATTGGTGGTGAACTGTCGAACAACAAAGGCATCAATAAGCAGGGTGGCGGGCTGTCGGCGCCAGCGCTGACCGCGAAAGATATGGATGACATCAAGACCGCGATGCGTTTAGGCGCGGACTATGTGGCGGTGTCTTTCCCAAAAAATGCGACCGATATGGC
>JAIXQV010000034.1 GCA_027485535.1 Oxalobacteraceae bacterium
AAAGGCCACTCCTTACGTGGGCTTAAGCCCCATCGGGTCGTTGCCTTGGGTGTTGCGCGGACTTTTCAGCTGTGTCGACCATTTCCCGGCTTATCGGTGCTTGAGAATGTCTTGGTGGGTAGTCTGGGCCCACGTGTGCATCACCCCAATTTGGTGGAGCGCGCGATGCACTTATTGGAGCAGGTTGGTTTAGCGTCTAAGGCGGATACCGCGGCTGAGTTGCTCTCATACGGTGATCAACGTAGGCTGGAAATTGCCCGCGCACTAGCGACAGAGCCGGAGCTATTGCTGCTTGATGAGCCGTTTGCCGGTTTGGGCAGTGCCGAGATCGACGCTATCTCTGCCTTGATTCGAAAGTTACACGCCGAGAAGCAGCTGACGATCTTACTGATCGAGCACAAGCTGCGCGAATTCATGCAACTCGTGTCGCGCGTCGTCGTACTGGATTTTGGTGAACAAATTGCTGACGGCACACCGCAACAAGTGGTGGAGAACCCGCGTGTGATTGAAGCCTATATCGGCAAACAAGGTGCTACGCCGTGAGTGATCTGCTCGTCATTGACCAACTCAGCGCGGCGTATGGCCAGGCCATTGCGCTAGAAAATCTGCAGCTGCGTATACAGCCGGGTGAGCTGGTTGCTTTACTCGGCCCCAACGGCGCTGGCAAATCTACGCTACTGAAAGTGATCTCGCGCGCCTTACCCGCGCGAGGTACCTTGCAGTTCCAGCAGCAGTCACTGCATGATTTTTCGACCGAGCAGGTGGTGGGTTTGGGTATTTGCCATTGCCCGGAGGGGCGGCGACTATTTTCTGAATTGACTGTACTGAAGAATCTGCAGCTGGGGGCATACTTGCGCACCAACCGGCAGCAGATCGCGCAAGATCTTGAGAAGTTATACGCGTTGTTTCCCATCCTGCGCGAACGCAGTGATCAGATTGTCAGCACGCTCTCGGGCGGGCAGCAGCAAATGGTGGCGATTGGCCGTGCGCTGATGGGCGCCCCCAAGCTGCTGCTGCTCGACGAGCCTTCGGTTGGCATTGCGCACCGCCTGAAGATGGAGATTTTCACGGCGATCCGACGCATTTGCGACGATGGCGTGGCGATTCTGGTTGCTGAGCAAGACGCGCAATCGGCGCTGCAAATTGCCGACCGCGCCTATGTACTGGAGCACGGCACGGTGGCGCAGGAGGGGGCGGCCGCCTCGCTGCAGCAAGACGACCGAATCCGCAAGATCTATCTGGGGGTGGCGTGATGCTCGCAGGCGACGTTGTCTTGGCGATGAAAGACGAGTGCCATCGCAAGCGCTGATAAAATATCGACTTTCACTGCCCGAGTGGTGAAACTGGTAGACACAGCGGACTTAAAATCCGCCGCTTACCCGAGAGGGGGCGTACCGGTTCGATTCCGGTCTCGGGCACCATTATTCAGAATTCTGGGCGCATCCCCTTGCCCGATAGCTTCCGTCACCGAGTTCTGTCAGACGCCAAGCGTATATGACCCAAGAACCGCAGTAACTGGACGACTCTTGAGGTGTATCTCTCAAATTACAGCTCGCATCAACTGCGCACCTGCGCCATAACTCGCTAGTTTGGGTATCAGCGCATCGTGCGGTTCCGCTACCGTCTCAAAATTGAACTGCGCCCAGAATTTTTGAGAGTTTTGAATCGCCACCAAGCAGGCTTTCGATAGTCCAATGCGTTTTCCGGCATCGATAGCAGCGCGTACCAGCACCTGAGCAACACCGTTTCCTCGTCCGGCACTCGCCACGGCCAGATCGTGGATGTAGAGCGTGTCTGCACCTGCCAACAACTCAAACGTTGGGGCGTTTAGCGCAGGTAGGTGAGGGTAAACAACGGGAACCGCGATCAGGTACCCAAGCGCGCCTTCGCTGGATTCAGCGATCAGGCAGGTTTCAGGCGAGGCCAGAATCTTTGCCTGAAGTGACTCGAGCGATTCAGGTTCGATCTCGGTATAGCAGTCATCCTGAATGCGCAGGACATCTGCCATATGCTCACTTCTCAATTGGGTAAGCTGGATCATGAGCGCTCGTATGTTTGAGCTGGCTTATATTCTAACTGTCTCAACTCTGAAAACATCTGACTCAACAATTCTCATCACGATAGGCACGGCGATAATGAACGAGCCTACGTATTGATTGTAGGGTCACAGACCTGCTGCCCACTCAGGTGCGATTAAAAACGGTTGCTATTGCCCTGAACGATCGTGCCAGTTCCTTGAACTTTGCCGTCTTTCACCCATTTCACGCTATTACCCTTGATGCTGGCGCGCCAACAATCCTTAGGCTGACCTTCATAGACCCAACACATTTGCTCGCCCTCGATCGACCATTTTGCCTGGTAGTCCTTGCTTCGAACGGTGCCATCTTTGGCATAGAACTCGGTGTACCGCCCGGCGCCATCCATTGACCCTTGCACCGTATTACCTGCAATCGCATTTTTCAGTTGCTGGCCCGAGGCAAGCGGTGTTTGTTCGGCGGCCGAGGTTACGCCAGCCAGGCTGATTAGCAATACAAAAACAAAACGTTTCATGATTTACCCTTTGGATTTTGCTTACACGTCGATCATACATAAAACAGCAGGGCGAGGCCCCGGTATGCTTGTATTCAATCGTTTACAGCTTTGAATAATCGGCCAATTGCGGAATTCCCCTGCAAGTTATCTGACTACTATTAGCGATACGCGGTAATTGGCCTTACCCTATGCTGGCTCGATAAATGCTGGTTTTTACTCGTCATTAATAAGGAATCCGCGAATGTCTCATTCCACCGCCCGTACCCATCCTGCGAGCTTGGTTGGCTTTCAAACACCGATCCCGCGGTTTGCGGTGAAAGATCTGGTGGTTCCGGATGCGATGCCATCGGATGAACGTGAATGGGTACCGCAGGGGCCGAACGTCTGGTTCCGGCCGCTCATTCTGAACGTTACTCAGGGTTATTTCGTCAATATTCTGCGGGTCAGAAAAAGCGGTGTGCTGTCACGGCATCGTCATGACGGGCCGGTGCATGCTTTTGTTCTAAAAGGCCGCTGGTATTACCTAGAGCACGACTGGACTGCGATCGAAGGTTCGTATGCGCACGAGATTCCAGGCGAGGTGCATACACTGTATGTGCCTGAAGATGTCACCGAGATGATGACCTTATTCCATGTCACCGGTGCTTATACCTACCTTGACGAGGACGGAAAGCCGCTCAGGCATGAAGACGTCTTCACAAAAATCGAGGCGGCGGTAAAGCACTATGAAGCCTGCGGGTTAGGCGAGGATTATGTGCGGCAGTTTATTCGGTAACGACCGCTGAATGAGCTGTGCTGTTATTCCTCCGGCATTGCTCAAAATACCGGAGTTGGGCGAGTCATTCAGTGTTTTACTTCGCTCCCCCGAGCTACCCAGTAGGTAGCGCCTTCCGGGCCATACTCTTCCGAGTGCGGCGTATTGGCGACGACATGAAACGTGTCACCCGCTGATAATTGTTTTGCTTCACCGCCATTCACGCTCAGCCAAAAATTCCCGCTCACGACGATGGCGTTGGCATCAAACGGATGAGTATGCTCATCGAGCTTAGTGTTGGGTTCCCAGCTACGCTCTATCACTTCAGCATAGCCCGCCGCGAGCATGATTGAGCGGAACTGCTCTAGTGTTAAATTAATCGCGCTCATTTCCATCCTCTCATTAGGTACTTCGAATTCCACTGCTGCCGGTTTTGGGTTGCTTGGCTTTGCAGATTAAATGGGTGATAACTCGTCGGGCGGCGCCGCCGGTTCCATGTGCCTAATTTAGGTGACATTGCCGCGGTTGTGAAGTCTCTTCCGCTCTTAAATCGGATATTTCGATGGACTTGGCGA
>JAIXQV010000241.1 GCA_027485535.1 Oxalobacteraceae bacterium
ACCGGTCATCTCATTCTTGCCGGTAGCCTGCTCAACTTTACCGGCGAAAAAGTCAAGGTATTCGAGATCGTGATTCAGGCCGGCGCCATGCTGGCCGTGTGCTGGGAGTATCGCGTCAGGATCGCGCGCGTCATCTTGGATTTCAGAACGGATATCGCTGCGCGACGGTTCGTCGTTAACCTGACGGTGGCCTTCCTGCCTGCCGTGGTGCTCGGTCTTGCTTTTGGCAAGGCTATCAAGGCGTATCTGTTCAAGCCAATTCCGGTAGCGCTGGCATTCATCATCGGGGCTTTTATCATCATCGTGATAGAAAAACGCCATCGTCGCGTGATGTATTCACGCGTAGACTCCGTCGATGATATGAGCGTAGTCGATGCCTTTAAAGTCGGTCTGGCGCAATGCTTTGCCTTGATTCCCGGCACAAGCCGGTCAGGCGCCACCATCATCGGCGCTATGGCGTTTGGCCTATCGCGCCAGGCAGCCACCGAGTTTTCCTTCTTCCTAGCGATTCCCACGCTATTTGGTGCCACCGTGTACTCACTGTACAAAGAGCGGGCCTTACTATCAGCGGCCGATTTGCCGATGTTCGGACTAGGCGCCTTATCTGCATTTATCTCTGCCTTCTTGTGCGTACGCTGGCTGTTACGCTATATCAGCTCGCACGACTTCATGATCTTTGCCTGGTACCGCATTGTGTTTGGCGTGATTGTTCTGGTGACTGCACTGACCGGCTGGGTGCAGTGGGCTGAATAAAATCCATCGCAGGTTAAGCTGGGCACGATGAATTTTTATCGATATCTCCAGAAAAAGACGCCACTCAAAAAGCTTCGTGCCAAGGGAACGAGTGTTAACTCAGAGGTTACCTACCCCGGTTAGTATTTTTTACCTAGGGTAACAAGGAGAAACTTCATGGGCACACCTGCTAGCGCTGGCATAAAAGCAGTTAATTTTTCGTCCGAGCATAAAATCATTCCGGATAGTCTGAAACCAGACAAAGATACGCAAGAGTCAGACGCTCAAGTTACCTCGTCAAACCTAAATAGCCCGGTAGTCAAGCCTAGGAAACCACCTAAGTTGAATTTATCTGGGTTTGTTTCACAAACTGGTACTGGAGATTCGTCAGCGCGGCCAACGGATGCGATAGCCGTTCATACGCCGCCGGTGATTAATGCGAGACAGGCATCCAGCAAGGTGCCGAGCACTTCTTCTAGCATCACCAACAAAACCGGTGGATTAAACTCCCCGCGCAAGCGCGAGATCTCAGCAGACAGCCCGAGGCATAACAACATCACGCCGCGGCGACATAATCCGCAGTCATCAGCCGAGTCACCTAAAGCCACCCCGAGGCAAGCTAATCAGGGAGAAAAGTCTGCATCTTCTCAATCCACACCGCGGGGCACAGACAAAGAAAAATCAGCGAGCCCACGTGACGGCCGACCCCGCGAGCTTCTTAAAAAAGCCAGTAGAAAGTTTAATGGTTTAAAGCTGAATCTCGTTGCATTACCTGAAAAAATCGTACCGAGCAATTCGAGTTCGCGATCATCACCCGCTAGCGCGGGCAGGGTATCTCCTGGCAAGTTAACCCCGACAAAGAAGCAAAGCAATCTGCTGAAGGATGTGCCCGTCGACATTAGAAATCAGTTGGCAAAAGCCTATATTGCGCTGAGAAAAGACTCCTTGTATACCAGCTCAGGTGAAACGAGAAGAAGCATGATGCTGAATGCAAAAATGATAGGCATTCTCTCGGAGAATAAAATCGCATTTGATGCAAAAAAACTGCAAGCGCTGGCAGATGATGCTGAACTTCGCGCTAAGCATGAAGTAATCGACATTGAAATTGATTTGACTAAACACCCGTATCCTGATTTAGTGCAAGAGGGCTCAAAAAAATTTATTACGCGCTGGGATTCAGACAATTCAGATAAAGGACAAACATTCAAAGATCTTCCAGCGGATCAGCGCAAACTGGTTGACCAACATTTCATGCCAACTTTTATTGCAGATTGTTATCGGGCAGGGGTAAGTCATGAGCTGCAACTGCCTGACGGGACCAGCAAACCATTTGCTTCACCGATTGAGTTGGCCGAGTATCTGAATCAAGATACTGACGGTGAGAGCAGATCAAGATATATCAGCAACGTCACCTCGCAAAACATCGTTAACCTGCTTCAGCAATTAACCTGTGGCGGTTTGCCGGGTACGACGTCACCGATCAAGTTATTTGATGGTAGAGCGCTGATTCCTCGCGGCAGAGTAGAGCAGCGATTCATTTACCAGCTTGAAAAAGACGGTACGGTTGACGTTAAGGTCCAAGTCATGATCTTTGCTAGTAATCTTGGAAACACACAGCGACAAAGCCAACTGCAGGACGAGCGAAGAACGCCGGTAGCTATCGATAATGATGCCAAGCTCCGGATTGATACGACCTTACGATTCGAGCCGAATGGTGAGTGGACTATCTTTAATCCCCACCTGGCCGCAAGCGGTTGGAATCTGCCCGCCGAACATTGAAGTCTTGATGTAAGTTTTGTGAGGGTTCCGGTTAGCGCGTGACATGTCCTTTAGCCGGAACCCACGATCTCCGACAGCAACCATCGGATTTTTTGGCAATTGATACTTAGCGGCAGATATTTGATGTTTGGGGCCACGCTTCTACTGGCCTCGCTTTGAAGGCCGGCGCTTTGAAGGCCGGCGCTTTGAAGGTCCACGCTTTGAAGGCCCACGCCTTCAAGCACTGCTCTGTCAAGTCCGGAATCTAGTCTCCGGCGCACGCGGCCTCCCGGTAGTGGTATCAACGTCGGCGGAACACCAAATCCCAAACGCCGTGCCCGAGTCTTAATCCACGTCGCTCGAATTTTGTGACTGGCCGGTAGCTTGGACGTTCTGCATACCCTTCTGCCGTATTGATCAGGCTGGGCTCAGATGACAATACCGATAGCATCTGCTCCGCATAGTCTTCCCAGTCGGTCGCGCAGTGCAAATAGCCGCCTACCGCAATGCGCGAGGCAAGTAGCTGAACAAAAGCCGCTTGAATCAGGCGGCGCTTTTGGTGCCGCGCTTTATGCCACGGGTCCGGGAAAAACACATGGACGCCCGCCAATGATGCTGGCGGAATCATGTGGGTCACAACCTCCACCGCGTCGTGTTGAATCAGTCGCAGGTTTTGCAAGCCATGCTCATCGATGAGTTTCAGCAGGCTACCGATACCCGGTATGTGCACCTCAACGCCGATGAAATTCTTATCAGGCATCAGCCCAGCAATATGGGCTGTGGTCTCACCCATACCGGTGCCGATCTCGAGGATAGTGGGTGCAGTTCGTCCGAAAAAGCGATTGGGGTCAGTCGCAGATTTCTCATACGGCAGGCAATAGCGCGGGGCTAGCGTATCTAATGCCCGCGCTTGCCCATCCGATAGCCTGCCCATTCGCGTGACAAAGCTACGAATCCGACGCTCGGTTGGGTCGTAGGGCAGGGTGCGGCCGAGGTCGCGGCTTGGAGGTTCGTTCATCAGGGCAGGGAGAGTGGAGCGGGTGAAGGGAATCGAACCCTCGTATGCAGCTTGGGAAGCTGCCGTTCTACCATTGAACTACACCCGCGCAAAAGAGAATTTTAACGGAAGGGTGTACGCAAATCTATTTCGAGGTTGCGCTGCTTTTCAGTAAGTTGGCGATTTCAATTTCGATAGTGTCGAATTTTTGGAGCGTCTTTGTTGTGAGAAAAATATCTTTTGATCGCTTGTCAGTTGCGCTGGTCTCCAAGTACAGCCATTTTCTATTGGACAAGCGCGACATGTGATATCGGATGCCCATATCGCTGTAAGGCAGGGAGGTAAAAAACAATTTTAAAGGGCATCCGGTGCCCGGATGCTTCCCACAGTGCCAATATAAAAATAGCAGAATATCGAGCGAAACGAGCGAGCCTTCGGTAGGAAGGTGTTGGTTGACGATTTTTCGCACGTCAAGAAAGTGATCGAGTGCGATCTTTCCATCGACAATAATCAATCGTATCCCCTTGTCAGTTTTGCCGACCGCTTGCGAGCTAAACCAACCTCACATCAATTTATTGTTTGTCTCACTAAACAGCAATCAAGATCTAATTCCGATCTAAATTTAACACCTATTCGATAAGATTTCCTAGCAATATTGTGATAAATCTTATTATTATTTGGTGAGATAAAATAAAAAGAATGGCGCCGGCAATGTCGGGGGACTGCAATCGGGGTATTCTCAAAAAGATAATATTCGGTGCTATGGATTAGGTTGTTCGATAATCAACCGAGTGCGCTCTGGCTAAATTAAAATGCGGATTCGCAAAGTGCGAGCCTAGGCATTAGCGCCTTGGGCTTGATCAACTCGCACCGATCACTATGCCTAGCGCTTGACCGGATGCTTAATGGAGACCATAAAATGAAAACACTTAAAAATTGCCTCAGCGTTTCAGTTTTGTTAGCGGTGGTCGTACTGTCATCGGGCTGTGAGACCATGTCGTCAGCCTATGATTCAACCAAGGAGTCGGTCTCGGGTTGGTTCGGCAAGGGCGAGAAAAAAGCAGATTAAGCCTGCTTCTGATTAAATCAAGCCGCTCTAATGAGCGGCTTTTTTTATGACGGAAAGGTGTCGTGGGTTATCTGCACAGTGGGCGTCATGCAGACAAGCCGCATCCAGCTCAGGCTTGGTTGGTGGTCTGCTCGCGCCGGTTCGATCCTGCCACCATCTCGAAGCGAAATAATCGGCACTCGATCGCGCCGTTGAAAAACGGCGTTTTTTTCGATTCTTTTAATCGCAGCATACGCGGTAGGGTTAGGTCGGCCGTAAACAAACAAACTGTCCAACCAGCGAAGCGCTGTTTCAGCGTGCTACCAAACGCATTAAAGAAGGCAAGTGCCATAGCATCAGGTTCGTGCGATCGGTCACCCCGCATATCAATCCGTTCACCATAGGGTGGATTTGCGATGAGCAAGCCCGGAAGTCCTGTTGGCGGTTTTACTTCTTGCGCATCAATTTGTTTTAGCGGGATATCGAAGTGAATACCGGCACGCTGCAGATTATTACGCGCCATCACCAACATATCACCAGAAATATCGCTACCGAAAATCGATGGTTGAGTGGGGAGTGGTAAAGGCTTTACCGCATGGCGCAGTGCATCCCATTCGGTTTGCTTGAAGCTGTTGAATTTTTCAAAGGCGAAGCGGCGGTTCATGCCGGGCGGCGTGCCGGCCAGCATTTGCGCTGCTTCAATCAGCAGTGTGCCCGAGCCACACATCGGGTCAAATAAGGGCTTACCGGGTTTCCATCCAGCGGTGCGAAGCAGGCCGGCGGCTAGATTCTCGCGCAGCGGCGCGTCACCGGTGTCCAGCCGCCAGCCACGCTTGAATAAAGATTCGCCAGACGTATCCAAATAGACCGTGACCGTTCGCGCGTCTAGAAATCCCCAAATACGCATGTCTGGCGAGCGCGTATCGACCGATGGACGCTTTCCGACGCGATCACGGAAGCGATCACAAATACCGTCTTTAATGCGCAGGGTTGCAAACTCGAGACTCTTCAGGGGTGATTTGATCGCATTTACATCAACCCGTATGGTGTGCTCGAGGTCGAACCAGTCTTCCCAGAGTGCGCCAAGTGCGAGGTCGTAGACATCGTTTTCGTTGATGTAGCCGGATTGTGCAATACGTAAAAGCACGCGCGATGCAATTCGGGAGTGCAAATTCAAGCGCATGGCATCTTGCAAGGTGCCGGAGCAGTGCACTCCACCAGGAACGCTGTTGTGAACCTTTAACGTAGGACTTTGTGCCGAGATTTCGTGGAGTTCTTCGGCGAGCGCAATTTCGAGCCCGCGCGGGCAAGGGCAAAAGAATGAATAGGACATGGTGTACCTTTTATCCGTGATTGTCGCGCTACGGTAAGCATGACAAATAGGTCAGAGGAGTGAAGCAGCTACTGAATCCCGGCCTGCGCCGGGATGGCAGCTTAAATCGCAATGACATCAGCTTGGTAAGGCTTGTTTTAAACGAGTACCAACCGTCTCAAAATAGTCAACCCGGCGTAGGCCGAGATTCGGCAGTATCCGTTAACTGTCCTGCAGTGCGCGCTCGACAAAATCCAGCCGATCTTGTCCCCAGAAGCCTTCGCCATCCACGCGGTACCAAGGCACACCAAACACTTGGGATGCAATCGCTTCTTCCGTGTTGCGCTGAAGCTCATCGGCCGCTGCTTGGCTGGCGGCGTATTTCAGTAGCTCATCACCATCCAAGCCAACAGCATTTGCGGTAGCGACCAAAGTGTACGGGTCGGCGATATTTTTTTCTTCGGCCCAGCAGGCGCGTCCGAGCGCGCCGAGCAGCGCCATCGCTGCATCAGTGCCGTTCTGGTGGAGCGCAGCGATAATCAGCTTGGAACCGGGATCCCCTGCCACCGGAAAAAATGCCGGATGAAGAGTCAAAGGCATCTCCAACAATTTGCTCCAGCGGGTCAGCTCGGCAAGGCGATACGCCTGACGCTGCACAGGTCGTTGCGCCACAGGCACGCCACCACTGGCGGCGAACACCTGCGCCATATCTGCAGGTTTCAGTACTACTTGTGCATGATGCTTCTTCACGATGGCAGTGAAACGTTGATGCCCCAGATAAGTCCATGGCGATTGCGGTACAACGAAATACTCAACGATTTTTGCCATAGGGTTTCTCCCGGACTTAAACAGGTTTGATGATGACCAGAGCGACCGCGGCGAACATCCCGATCACGGGCAGCTCATTAAACCAGCGGTACCAGACATGGGTGCGGACATTCTCGCCGCGCTCAAATGCTTTCAGCAATCGCTTGCAAATGTGGTGATAGCCCACCAGCACCAGCACGATCAGTAGCTTCACATGCATCCACAGGCTCTGCTGCCCGACGCCGTAGTAAAGCCAGAGTATCAATCCGAGCGCGAGCGCAGGAATCATTAGGATGGTCATGAAGCGGTAGAGCTTGTTCGCCATCAGCAGCAATCGCTGCGTGGCTGCCGGCTCAGTCTCCATCGCCAGGTTGACGAAGATGCGCGGCAGATAGAACAAACCCGCGAACCAGGACGCTATCAGAACAATATGAACGGTCTTGATCCACAGATAAGCCATCACTTAAACCCGTACCTCGCCATGACCCAGCACCACGAACTTCACCGAGGTGAGCCCTTCCAGACCCACGGGGCCACGTGCATGCAGCTTATCGTTGGATATGCCGATCTCGGCGCCGAGTCCGTATTCGAAGCCGTCGGCGAAGCGTGTCGAGGCATTCACCATCACTGATGCTGAATCGACTTCGCGCAAGAACTGCAGTGCACGGGAATAATCTTCCGTGATGATGCTGTCGGTGTGCTGCGATGAGTAGGTGTTGATGAAGTCAATGGCTTCATCGACGCCCGAGACAACCTTCACCGAGAGGATCGCATCGAGGTATTCGGTATGCCAGTCTTCCTCGGTCGCTGTTTTCAGCATGGGGTAGCCGGTCAGAATTTGCATCGCTTCAGTATCAGCGCGCAGCTCCACCTGTTTTTCAGCAAATAATTTGGCTAACTCGGGTAACACGCGCGGCGCGATGTCACGCGCAACAATCAATGTCTCCATGGTGTTGCACGTGCCATAGCGATGACATTTCGCATTGAATGCCACCGGTAGCGCCTTGGCGATATCTGCCTTGTCATCAATGTAGACATGGCAGATTCCATCGAGGTGCTTGATCATTGGCACTTTGGAATCTTTCATCAGGCGTTCGATCAAGCCTTTGCCACCACGCGGCACGATGACGTCGATGAATTCCGGCATGGTGATCATCGCGCCGACCACGGCGCGGTCGGTTGTTTCGATGATCTGGACCGCTTCAGCTGGTAAGCCAGCACCGGCCAAACCTTCTTTGACTAATTTGGCGAGCGCCTGATTGCAATGAATCGCTTCCGACCCACCGCGCAGAATCGTTGCATTGCCGCTCTTGATGCAGAGCCCGGCGGCGTCGACGGTAACGTTGGGTCTGGCCTCGTAAATAATGCCGATCACGCCCAGCGGTACTCGCATCTGGCCAACTTGTATGCCGCTTGGGCGGTACTTCATATTCGTGATTTCGCCGATCGGGTCGGGCAATGCGGCAATTTGCTCCAGACCCTCGGCCATGGTGGCGATCGCTTTTTCGGAGAGTGTCAGGCGATCGACCAGCGCAGCGGCAAGGCCATTGGCGCGTGCCGCGTCCAAATCTTTTTGATTGGCGGCGGTCAGCAAGGCTGCATCGCGTCGAATCGCCGCGGCGATGAGTTGTAGCGCACGATTTTTCGCGGCTGTATCGGCCTTGGCCATGGCGCGCGATGCTTTGCGCGCTGCGCGGCCGATGTCGGTCATGGTTTGTTGAATATCCATTGTTTTCATTTCCTTGCTACCACCAGCGCCAACTGCAGCATTGCATCCCAAGCGTCGCCGGCAAAATCTTTGGCGCGTAATCCTTTGATCATACGATCAACTTGCGCCGCTTTATTGAGTGCATCACGCAGGCTGGCAATGTTGACGCGCGACACTGCCGGTGCCATCAGCCGCTCGCGCGGTCCCCAGATGCGGTACTCCTTCAGCATGGCCGCCAGCGGCCGTCCTTCATCGCTACCGATTTTCAGCTTCAGCAGCGTGCGTATTTCTTCACTGACCGCCCACAGCACCAAGGGCAGCGCCTCGCCTTCACCTTTCAAACCGTCGAGCATACGGGTGACCCTGCTCACGTCACCCGATAGCATCGCCTCCGACAGCTTGAATACATCGTAGCGAGCAACGTTCAGCACCGCATCTTGAATCTGATCCAGCGATAGCCGGCCATCAGGATACAGCAAGGACAACTTGCGGATTTCCTGGTGGGCCGCGAGCAAATTACCCTCGACACGATCCACCATAAACTCTAGCGCGTGCTTATC